>VGXJ01000016.1 GCA_016873375.1 Phycisphaerae bacterium | reverse complement strand
TCAGTCCCGACGGCAAGACGCTCGCCAGCGGGAGCTGGGACAAGACCATTCGCCTGTGGGACGCGGCGACGGGCAAGCCGCTCGGCGAACCCCTACGCGGGCATGAGAACTGGGTCACCAGCGTCGTCTTCAGCCCGGACGGGAAGACGCTCGCTAGCGTCACCTTCACCTCCCTGGACCTCCTCAGCGGGAGCGATGACACGACCATCCGTCTGTGGAGTGGCGTGCCGATGCGCGAACGAGTTCCGCTCTACCGCACACGCATGGCGCAGGTTGAAAGGGTTCGGGCGCAGCTCGCCGAGCGCATGGCACGAGTCGGTGACTCCATCGAGTCCGTCCAGGCTCTTGCTGCTGAAGTCCTTGCCGATCCGCGCTTCGCAGGCGATCTGCGCACCGCTGCGCTGATGGTGATCGGCGAGGTCGACCTCGAGCGGCAGGAGGATCGTGCCGCAGAGGAACAGCGCGTGGCAACCGCTCGCCGCGAGCGGCTGAAGCCCCTCGGGGATGCTCTGATGAAGAAGGACTGGGCTCGCGCGCTCCAACTCGCGGCTGCCGCCAACCCTGATGACTTGGCCACGGAGCCCGCCTCCTTCTGGAACGAACTCGCTTGGCGCGGCCTGACCGAACTCCCTGCGGACTCGCCCGCACGGGATCTGAAGCTGCTGCTCGACTACGCCGAACGCGCTGTCGCGCTCACGGAGCGCAAGGATGGCACGATCCTCGACACGCTCGCTCGCGCCCACTGGGAACTCGGCGACAAGGCGAAGGCCAACGAGGTGCAGCGCGAGGCGATCGCGGTGCTCACCGCACAGATCGCCGCGACGCCCGCAGGCGCTCCCGCCGAACAGGTACAGCAGTCCAAGACCATGCTGACCGAACTCCAGGACACGCTCGCGAGGTACGAACGCGACGAGCCGCCGGCGCCACGAGCGACAGCACCGGAAACCCTAACGCGAGCCGATCCCCGTTCCGTGACCCCCGCGACCATCGGCGTCTGAGCGCGCCCCTCGTCGCACCGATCCACAGGCCGCTGCCCACCGCGGGCGGCGGCCTTGTTCGTTCGGGGCTGTGACAAGCGATTCACCAGCCGGTGGTGGATGTTCAAACATTCAGTGAGGTTGTCGGTTTCGCAGTGTCACCCATGCACCCGCTAGCCTGAACGCGTGCGAGACCATGCGACGCGGCGCGAGTTCCTGGGCACGGCAGCCGTGACGGCGGCCGCAGGAGTTGCTGGCGCCTACGCGGCGCCGCGTGATGCGACCGCACGAGGCGGATCCAGTGCGATCGTTCAACCAGAGGGACCACGACCCATGCACGAGTTCTCGCCAGCAACGCCCGAGTGGGCCATGCCCTATCCATCGCAGAGGATGCCCACGCTCGCACGCCGCGGCATCGTGGCCACAAGCCAGGTGCTCGCCGCACAGGCAGGCACCGAGGTCCTTGCGCAGGGCGGCAACGCCATCGACGCCGCGATCGCGACCGCCGCGTGCATGACCGTGCTCGAACCCACGACCAACGGGATCGGCGGCGATGCGTTTGCACTCGTCTGGTCCCCCGCCGATGGCGGTCGCCTGCACGGCTTCAACGGTTCAGGCCGCACGCCGCGTGCGCTCGATCGTTCACGCTACGGCGGCAGCGCAATGCCCACACGCGGCTGGGACGCGGTCACCGTACCAGGGCAAGTCGCGCTGTGGGCCGATGTGCACCGCGCGTTTGGCGCGCTGCCGTTCGCCCAGCTCATGCAGCCGGCAGCGGCGTATGCGCGTGATGGGTATCCAGTCGCTGTGCAGACAGCGCGCCTGTGGGACCGCGCGGCGACCGCGCTCGCGGGCAACGCCGAGTGGCGCCGCACCTTCACGATCGACGGGCGAGCGCCGCGTGCCGGTGAGTGCATCCGCCTGCCCGATCATGCGCGCACGCTCGAGCGCATCGGCGCCACCGCTGGCCGCGATCTTTACGATGGTGCGCTCGCGAAGGCGATCGATGCCATGGCACGCGCCGATGGCGGCGCCATGAGGCTCGATGACCTGGCTGCGCACACGACCGAGCGTGTGGCGCCGATCTCGATGGGTTTCCGCGGCGCGCGCCTGCATGAGATCCCTCCAAACGGCCAGGGCATCGCGGCGCTGATCGCGCTGGCGCTCCTTGAACGCGTGGGCATCGATCGGCACGGTGTCGACGATGCAGCAGGCACGCACCTGGCGATTGAGGCGATCAAGCTCGCCTTCCGCGAGGCGCACCTGCATGTGGCCGAACCATCGTGCATGATCGAGTCGACCAAGGCATTGCTCGATCCAAAGCGGCTCGACGCGTTGGCCGCGCGCATTGATCCAACGCGAGCGCAAGATTTCGATGCCGGTGTCCCCAAGCCAGGCGGCACGATCTATCTGTGCACGGCGGATGCATCGGGCCTGATGGTCAGCTTGATCCAGAGCAACTACATGGGCTTCGGCAGCGGGCTTGTGGTGCCCGGGACAGGCATCGCACTCCAGAATCGCGGCGCATGCTTCAACCTTGTCCCAGGCCACGCGAACGAACTCGCGCCGGGCAAGCGTCCCTATCACACGATCATCCCCGGGTTCCTCTCGCGTGATGCAGGCGCGCCATCGGTGCATGGTGCGAGCGAGTCGGTCGCCGAGCCGATCGGACCCTTCGGGATCATGGGCGGCTTCATGCAGCCGCAGGCGCACGCGCAGTACACGCTGCGCACGGTCGTGCATGGGCAGAACCCGCAGGCCGCACTCGATGCACCACGCTGGCAGTGGATGAGGGGCACCGATGTCCAGCTCGAGCCGGGCTGGCCGCAGGCAACCATCGATGGCCTGCGCGAGCGCGGACATGCCGTCACCATCGCCGCCGAGCGCTCGGTCACCTTCGGCCGCGGGCAGGCAATCGCTCGGCTCAGCGATGGAGTCTTGTGCGGCGCCAGCGACCTGCGCGGCGATGGTTGCGCGGCAGGACGGTGAACGCCGCCTGCGCCGACGCTTGCTGCACGCAAGACCCAACATGGGCCCGTGGAGGATGCCCCCAACGCTGGGCGAGGCGCGCCTCCTGGATTCGATTCGTTGCAGGCTGCTTGATTATTGGCGCAAATTCGCTTTTGTGTTACCTTTCGATCAAAAACAACATAGACCCCTCAGGCATGTTGCGTGCCGTCCGCGACACTGAGACTTCGACGCCCTTCCATCACTTCGAGGCCTGCAGAGCGATCGCTCGAAACGCTCGACCGTCAGGGCCAGAAGCCCCCCGCTGCTACCATCCCGCGCGACACGGCCGTCGCATCGAAAGAGCGGCGGCCGTTCTCTTTCTCCGAGGCTCCAGCTCATGCCCATCACCAACGCCCTGACCACCACCATCGAGCGCATCTCCATCCTCGACGAGCACGGGAACTTCGACGAGAAGCTCGGCAAGGGCCTGATCCCGGATGCCGACCTGCTCAAGCTCTACGAGACGATGGTCACCTGCCGCATGATGGACGAGGTGGCGTTCAAGCTGCAGCGCTCGGGCCGCATGGGCACCTACCCGCAGAACATGGGCCAGGAGGCCAACAGCCTCGGCGCCGCCTACGCGCTCAACAACGATGACTGGCTCGTCACCTGCTACCGCGAGAACTGCGGCCTCATGTGGCGTGGCGTCCCGATCGACAGCATCCTCCTGCACTGGATGGGCGACGAGCGCGGCAACGCGATGCCCCGACCGCACCACGCGACACCCATCGCCGTCCCCATCGGCACGCAAATGCTGCACGCGACCGGCCTCGCATGGGCCGCCAAGTACCGGGGCCAGAAGCAGATCGCCTGCACCTTCTTCGGCGACGGCGCAACGAGCGAAGGCGACTTCCACGAAGCCTGCAACTTTGCGGCGAACCTCGACATCCCGGTGATCTTCTTCTGCCAGAACAACTTCTGGGCGATCAGCGTGCCCGGACGCATCCAGTGCAGTGCACCGACCGTGGCCCAGCGCGGCATCGCCTACGGCATGCCCTGCCTGCAGGTCGACGGCAACGACATCTTTGCGGTCGTCTACGGCATGCGCAAGGCGATCGAGCATGCGCGCACCAACGGCAAGCCCTTCTTCATCGAGGGCGTGACCTACCGCCTCGGTGACCACACCACCGCCGATGATGCCCGCCGCTACCGCGACCAGGCCGAAGTCGATGCGTGGAAGGCGCGCGACCCGATCACCCGGCTGCGCAACTACATGACGAAGAAGGGCATCTGGTCGGATGCCAAGGACGCCGCACTGCGCGAAGCCGCCGAGGCCAGTTGCATGGCGACGATCGAGCGCTGCGAGCAGGTCGAGCACCCCGTGCGCGGTGATGTCTTCAACTACACCTTCGCGGAACTCCCGACTGATCTGCTCACGCAGCGCGAGACCGGTCACACGCACTCGCTCGGGCAGGATCCGAGCCAGCTTCCGAGCGCGTCGAACGCTCGCTGATCGGCGACCACCACCACGATCATCCAACAGGACCACACCATGGCGAACCTCACCCTCGTGCAAGCCATCAACCTCGCCCTGATCCAGGAAATGGAGAAGGATGATCGCGTCCTGCTCCTTGGCGAGGATGTCGGCGCCAACGGCGGCGTCTTCCGCGTGACCGAAGGCCTGCAAAAGCGCTTCGGCGCCAATCGCGTCGTTGATACGCCGCTGGCCGAGAGCGGCATCATCGGTGCGAGCATCGGCCTGGCGATGGCCGGCCTTCGTCCAGTGCCCGAGATCCAGTTCGAGGGCTTCCTCGGGCCGGCATACGACCAGCTCTGCAGCCACGCCGCGCGCATGCGCACCCGCACGCGTGGCGCCTTCACGGTGCCGATGACCGTGCGCGTGCCGGTCGGTGGCGGCATCCATGCACCGGAGCTGCACAGCGACAGTCCAGAGGCGTTCTACACCCATCAGCCCGGCCTGAAGGTTGTGATGCCCAGCGGCCCCTACGACGCGAAGGGGCTGCTCATCAGCGCACTGCGCGATCCGGATCCAGTCATCTTCTTCGAGCCCAAGCGCATCTACCGCGCCATCCGCGAGGAAGTGCCCGAGGACGAGTACACGATCCCGCTCGGCAAGGCCCGCGTGGTCTGCGAAGGCACCGACCTCACCGTGGTGAGTTGGGGCGCGAGCGTGATCCAGTGCATGCAGGCGATCGAGGCCTGCGGCCGCAGCATCGAACTCATCGACCTGCGCACGATCTACCCGATGGACATGGAGACAGTCGAGCAGAGCGTGTCCAAGACCGGCCGCTGCGTGATCGTGCACGAAGCGCCGCGCACCTGCGGCGTGGGCAGCGAGGTCGCGACGCAGATCATGGAGAAGTGCTTCCTGCACCTCGAGGCTCCGGTCCAGCGCGTGACGGGCTTCGACACGATCATGCCGTACTACAAGCTCGAACTCGAATACCTGCCTGACGCGGCGCGCATCCAGCGCGGCATCGAAGACTGCCTTGCCTACTGAACCCACGCACGGAGGCGAACCATGGCCGGCCTGAAGCAACCTGACGACAAGAGCCACTTCCTCCTGCCTGACCTCGGCGAAGGCCTGGTCGAGGCCGAACTCATCAGCTGGCGCGTGAAGCCCGGCGATGTGGTCACGACCTCGAGCATTCTTGCCGAGATGCAGACCGACAAGGCGCTCGTCGAAGTGCCGAGCCCATGGCCGGGCACCGTGAGCGAACTCTGCGGCAAGCCCGGCGACATCATGAAGGTCGGCAAGCCGCTCGTGCGGTACGCCGTGTCGGGCGCTGCGCCCGCCGCCGCTCCAGCCGCCAAGGGTCCGGCTTGCGTGAGCGCCTCGGTCGCTGCGGGCGTTCCCGCCGAGGCCGAAGGCGATCAAGGCACCGTCGTGGGCACCATGAGCGGCACGCTCACCGTGAGCGACCGCTTCGCGCGCAAGCCCGAGCACACCGTGGCGGCACCTGTGCGCGGCAAGGCGCTCGCCACGCCGGCCGTGCGGCGGATCGCGCGAGAGATGGGCATCGACATCAACAAGGTCGCTGGGACCGGTCACAGCGGCCGCGTCACGGCATCCGATGTGCATGGTTTCGCTGGCGGATCCAAGGCTGCCGCGGGCTTCGCACCGCGCGCGGTCGCCGCATCGATTCCGATGCCGCCGGTCGACAAGGACGGGGTCTCGCAGCGCATCGCCTTCCGAGGCGTGCGTCGCAAGATCGCCGAGAGCCTCGAGCGAAGCGTTCGGACGGCCGTGCACTTCACCGTCGTGGACGAGGCTGATGTGACAGCGCTCGACCGCAGGCGGCGCGAGTATTCGAAGGTGGTGGGCCAGAAGCTCAGCATGATGCCGTTCATCATGGCGGCGATCGTCCGCGCCCTGCGCAAGCACCCCTCGCTCAACGCGAATGTCGATGATGCCAACAGCGAGATCCTGATCAAGGGCGTGATCAATCTCTCGATCGCCGTCGA
Organism: Phycisphaerae bacterium; assembly: GCA_016873375.1. GTDB lineage: Bacteria > Planctomycetota > Phycisphaerae > Phycisphaerales > SM1A02 > SYIB01. The sequence continues at coordinate 7,884 of VGXJ01000016.1, read as the reverse complement.
TACCGACAGCGGACTCATGGTGCCTGTCGTGCGCAACGCCGACCAGTGCACGCTGGTCGACCTGGCCAACCAGGTCAAGGTGCTCGCGGGCCGTTGCCGCGACCGCACGATCAGCCGCGAGGAGAGCATGGGTGGGACCTTCACGCTCTCGAATGTCGGCAGCTACGGTGGGATGTTCGCCACCCCCATCATCAACTATCCAGAAGTGGCGATCCTCGCCGCCGGCCGTACGAAGGAACGCGTCTTGGTCAAGGACGGTCGCTTCTATGCAGGGCTCGTCCTGCCCCTGAGCCTGTCGTGCGACCATCGCGTCGTTGACGGTGCCGAGGGTGCGCGCTTCCTGAACACCGTCGTCGGCCTGCTCGAGGACCCGTCGTCGCTGCTGTGATCCTTGCGGCGCATCGCTACGATGCGCCCATGAACCAAGGGACTCCAACGGGGAACGCCGGTGACGGCGTGGCGTACGACGAAAGCTCGATCGACCTCATGGGCTTTGTCATGCGGCACCGGTCGCTCTTCGTGCTGTCCACGATCATCGCAGCGCTCGTGACGGTCGGCGGCTACGCGATCATGCAGGCCCTGCCCGGATCGACCGTGGCGAGCTACCAGATCACGCTCACCTTCAAGGGGGCAGTACAGGGCCAGTACCCCAACAAGGCGCCCTTCAGTCCGCAGGACCTGATCGGCACGAGCGTCCTCGAACCGATTTGGAAGGCGCAGGGCCTGCAGGAGCGCATCGAACTTGCCGACCTTGCGCGCGCTGTCACGATCTCGCGCTCGAGCCGCGACCTGTCCATGCTCCAGTCGGAATACGCGCAGAAGCTCGCCAACACCAAGCTCACGGCCGCCGAGCGGCAAGTGCTCGAGGGCGAATTCAAGTCCAAGCTCGACGCGCTGGCCCAGACCGACTTCACGATCACCTGCACGGCCGCCCGGCTGAGCGCGGGCGAGGCGGAGCGGTTCGTCCTAGCCGTGCCGGCCGAGTGGGCACGGCTGTCGGAAGCCGGTGGCGTAACGGCGTACGAGTTCCCGCTGCCGCAAGCCAAGGACCTCCGGGCCTCCGCTGGAGCGCTCTCGCAGAATGGGACCGATGTGGCCGCCTCAATCCTTCACGCAGAACTCTTGCGCGACTTTGTGGAAAGCGTTGCCCGCACCATCGTCACCATGATGACCGTGCAGGGCTCGGAACTCGCCACCGCCTCTGGTGGCGAGACACTGATCGATCTTCGCCAGAAGGTCTTGGCGCTCCAGCGGAACTTGATCATGCCGGCCTACATCGACACCATGGCTGCTGCCCAGGAGAAGAGCCCAGCCGAGTTTCTGTCGATCACCGGGGTCCGTCGCAGGATGCTTGAGGCGACCCTGACCGAGAGCGAACAGCGCAGCGAGGTGCTCCACGAGGCGCTAAGCCAGCTCAGCTCGGAGCAGCGTGACACGCGCATCGACAGCGGTGGTCGGATGCCATCTCGTGATGGCGGTGTCCTGGCCAACGTCGACGGCAGCTTCATCGACCGGGTCATTGAACAGGCCGTGAAGAGCCGTGACGTCGAGTACCGCCGCGAGTTGAGCGAGCGGACGGTCGAGGCCGACCTGAATGTGGTCGAGCAGAAGGCTCGTGTTGAATTCGAGACGTGGCTCCTGACGACGATCAACGAACGCTGCAATGCCGCCGCGGTGGCGCAGACGACGACAGCCTCCACCACCCAACGCCTGGTCAGCCTCAGCAACCAGATCGCGGATCTGGCCGACCGCACGCGCGAGATCCTCGTTGCCGTCTCGAAGCGCAACCTCAACCCAGCATCGGTCCTGTACGAGGGCGACATCGCGCCGATCATCTCGATCGAGCGACTGGTCTCCACCCGTACGCTCGCCGTCGCTGGCATCGGGCTGTGGTTCGCGCTCTTGGGCCTGTCCGCGCTGGTGGGTGCCGTGCAGGATCGACGCCGGGCGCTCGCCTGAGCGCATGCGCATCGATGTCGAGAGCTTCGACGATCCGCGGCTGGCGGACTACCGCGCGCTGCGCGACCGTGAACTGATCGGTGACGACGGTCGCAGCGGCACCTTCATCGGCGAGGGACTGCTGGTCATCGAGCGCATGCTTGCCGTGCCGGGTGCCACGCGATCGATCCTCGCAGCCGAGCGGCGCCTGGCCGAGATCGATGCCCTGCTCGTACGCCACGCCCAGCCCAACGTGCCCGTCTTCATCACGCCGGATCATCGCGTCGAGGCGCTGACCGGCTTCCAGATGCACCGCGGCGCGATCGCGTGCGGTGACCGCAGCGTGCTGCAAGGCCGCTCGCTCACGGAGATCGCACCCACGAGCGGCGAGGCGCTGGTGCTTGCTGCCGATGGCGTGGGCGACCGCGACAACATCGGCGCGATTTTCCGCGATAGCGCCGCCTTCGGCGCGCGGGGCGTGCTGCTCGGCCAGCATTGCCACGATCCGCTCTATCGCAAGAGCATCCGCAGCAGCATGGGGTACACGCTCAGCGTGCCGTTCCTGCACTGCGTCCTGCCCCCGACGCTGAGAATGTTGCGACGCGACCATGGTTATTCCGTGCTTGGGACAGTCTGCCGTCCTGGCGCCCAGCCGCTGCCATCCATCAGGCGCTCTGAGCGGATGGTGGTCGTGGTCGGCAACGAATTCCGAGGGATTTCCCCGGAGGTCGAGGCTGAATGCGATCAGTTGGCCTTCATTCCGATGCAGGCAGGCATCGACAGCCTGAATGTCAGCGTGGCAGGTGCGGTGACGCTTTTCCACCTGGCGCACGGTCATGGGACCTTGGCGGCCGGAATTCCGGCTAAGACCACCTGAACCGCGGGGGGCGAGCAGCCGTACTGTTGTCCGGTCGGCCATTCGGCCGTGGAGGACACCTGCATCATGTCATCGTCGATCCGCCCGTCGTCGTGCACCGCCATGCTTGGCCTTGCGCTCTCGCTCGCCGCCACCGCGCCCGTGCTGGCCACCTCGCAGGACGAGGCGGACCTCAAGCATGCGCGCGCACTCTCGAATGCATTCCGCACCGCTGCGCGCAAGCTCGATCCGAGCGTCGTGAGCATCGTCTCGATCGACAGGGCTCCCTACAGCGCCGAGTCCCGTGCTGGCCAGGGCGGGCAGCAGATGCCCGAGATGCCAGAGGAGTTCCGCCGATTCTTCCCCAACATGCCGGGCGTGCCCGAGGCCCCGCAGCAGCGTGGTGGCCGCATGCCCCCGCGCATGGGCGAAGGCACCGGCGTCATCATCGACAAGGCTGGCGTCATCGTGACCAACAACCATGTGATCAACGGCGCCGATGAACTCAAGGTCATGCTGCATGACGGCCGTGAAGTCACGGCCACCGTCATCGGTGCCGACCAGGAAACGGACCTTGCCGTGATCCAGGTCGAGGCCACCGATCTGGTCGCGGCGAGCTTCGGCGACAGCGAATCGCTCGAGGTCGGCGACTGGGTCGTGGCGATCGGCTGCCCCTTCGGGCTCGACCACACCGTCACCGCGGGCATCATCAGCGCCAAGGGCCGCGATCGCGTTGGCCTTTCGACGTTCGAGAATTACATCCAGACCGATGCTGCCATCAACCCTGGCAATTCCGGTGGCCCGCTCGCGGATCTGGAAGGCAACGTGATCGGCATCAACACCGCCATCAGCAGCCGCAATGGCGGCAACGATGGCGTGGGCTTCGCGATCCCGAGCGCGATGGTCAAGGAGATCGTGGGCCAGCTGCGCGACGGTGGCCGCGTCGTCCGTGGCTACCTCGGCGTGCAACTGCAGGAGATGGATGCCGAGACTGCCTCGAGCTTCGACATCAAGCCCAGCGATGGTGTGCTGATCGCCCGAGTGCAACCTGACACGCCAGCCCAGAAGGCAGGGCTCCAGGACGGCGACATCGTCGTGAAGGTCGACGGCAAGCCGACCCCCAGCACGGCAGCCTTCATGCGGATCATCGCCAGCCGCCGACCGGATGCCGAGGTGAACCTCGAGATCATCCGCGAGGGCGAGCGCATGACCAAGCAGGCCACGCTCATCGAGCGAACCACCGAGCGGCTCAACGCGGGGGTTCCGGCATTGCCTCAGCGTGGCAGCGAGCTCGCGCGGCTGGGCCTCACGGTCGAGCAGGCCGATGCGGACCTGCTGAAGTCGATGAACCTCGAACAAGGCGTGGTCATCGCCTCCGTCAAGGACGAGAGCCCCGCTGCAGAGCGTGGACTCCAAGCCGGTGATGTGGTCACCAAGGTCAACGGCCGTGATGTGCAGGATGCCGATTCGATGCGCGACGCCGTGAGCGCCGTACCTGATGGGCGACCCCTGCGCCTGACGGTCGTGCGCGATGGTGAGCAGCGCTTCGTGATCCTGCGCCGCTGAGCGCAGGCCACGCCCACACGATCTCCGCACGCGTTGTGCGGGGCAGCCGCGGTCATCCCGCGGCTGTTTCGCTTCATGGGCCGCCGACGACGACGGTGGACGACCATGCTGGTGGCTCGAGGGATCCGAGGGCTATCCTTCGCTTCCCACGATGCGCCCGCACGATGCCACACCAGCCTGGGACCGCGAGATCGCCGTCCCCTTCCGCCACCGGGTGTGGTTCACGGATGGATCGCTCGATCCAGCCAACCCCGCCTTCGCGCACGCGCTGCGCTGCGCCTGTCCCGGCCGCGAAGCACCCCGCAGGATGGCGGCCTTCGTCGACTCCGGCGTGCTGGCTGCCTGGCCCGACCTCACCGAAAAGCTCTATCGCTATCTGCTTGCACATGATGGCCTGCCTGAACTCATGTGGGTCGAGTCGATGCAGGGCGGCGAGGCGTGCAAGAACGATCCCTCCTGCGTCGAGGATGTCCTCGATGCCGTCAACAACGTCAAGATCGACCGCCACAGCGTGCTGCTGGCGATCGGCGGCGGCGCGGTGCTCGATGCCGTCGGCTTCGGTGCGGCGATCGCCCACCGCGGCGTGCGCCATGTCCGCATGCCCACCACCGTGCTCGCGCAGGACGACAGTGCCATGGGCGTGAAGAACGGGGTGAACCGAGGCGCAAAGAAGAACTTCACCGGCGCGTTCGCACCGCCCGATGCGGTGGTGTGCGACAGGGCCTTCCTGGCCACGCTCCCTGATGCTGTCTGGCGCGGTGGCTTCAGCGAGGCTGTCAAGATTGCACTGCTCAAGGATCCTGCGCTCTTCGAGACACTCGAGCGCGACGGTCCCGCGATCCGCGCCCGGTCCATGGACGCTGCGTGGCCGGTGATCATGCGCTCGGCGGAACTCCATGCGCGTCACATCATGGATGGTGGCGATCCTTTCGAGACGCGCGAGGCGCGCCCGCTTGATCATGGCCACTGGGCTGCCCACAGGCTTGAGAGCATGACCGGGTTTGAGTTGCCGCACGGCGAGGCCGTGGGCATCGGTCTGGCGCTCGACACCGTCTATGCACGGCGGATCGGATTGCTGCAGCAGGAACAGGCAACGCGCATCCTCCAAGTGCTGGCGAGCCTCGGACTGGCTCGCTCGCATCCGATGCTTGCATCCATGGATGAGGTGCTCTGGGGACTGGAGGAATTCCGCGAGCACTTGGGCGGCATGCTCTCAATCACGCTCATGCGGGACATCGGCCACCCCATCGAGGTGCACGAGATCGATCGCGTGGCGATGGAGGAGTCCGCGGCGGAACTGCTCAAGACCAACGAGTGATGCCGCATCACGGGGTGGCGCGGTCTACCATCCACCTCCATGGGCACTCCCCTCACCAAGCAGGCCGTAGCCGACCTGTACTTCCTGGAGCATCGCGCCAAGGTGCTCGACCTTGCCGCCTTCCTCGATCGCTTCGACCGAGCCAGCGAGCCCGGCGGAGAGGACTTCCGCGTGCAGGCTCTGACGGCGGCCCTCGGACTCGTCCTTGATGGCCGCCCCGATCGCGCCCGTCGCGTCCTCGAGTTGTGGAGCGACCACTCCAAGGAGCCGATCGAGCGGGCGCCGATGAAGGGTGCGCTCGGCGCGATGCCCATCCACGCCAAGGACCACCCCTGATGTACATCGATCCGCATGTGCACATGGTGAGCCGCACCACCGACGACTACCAGCGGATGGCGCTGGCCGGCTGCGTGGCGATCACTGAACCAGCCTTCTGGGCCGGCTACGACCGCTCGACGGCACAGGGCTTCCACGACTACTTCAGGATGCTGACCGACTTCGAGCCGCGCCGAGCAGCGCAGTTCGGGATCCGTCACCACACATGGCTCTGCATCAATCCGAAGGAGAGCGAGGATGTGGGCCTGGCACGCGAGGTGCTGTCGATCATTCCGTCGTTCCTGGAGTGCCAGACGGTCCTGGGCATCGGCGAGATCGGGCTCAACAAGAACTCGCGCAACGAGATGACGGTGCTCGAGGAGCACATCGCTCTTGCCATGAAGCACAACCTGCTGATCCTGGTGCATACGCCGCACCTCGAGGACAAACTCAAGGGCACCCACCTCATCATGGACGCACTGCGCAATCAGGGCGCTGACCCAGGGCGCGTGCTCATCGACCATGTCGAGGAACACACGGTGCGCGCTGTGCTCGATCGCGGCTTCTGGGCGGGCATGACGCTCTACCCGGACACGAAGTGCACTCCCCAACGCGCTGCGGACATCTTCGAGATGCACGGCACCGACCGACTCTGGATCAATTCAGCCGGTGACTGGGGCGTGAGCGATCCGCTCGCGGTGCCCAAGTGCCAAGATGAACTGCGCCGTCGTGGTCACCTGCTCGAGACGATCCGCAAGGTCAGTTACGACAATCCGCGCGCGTTCCTCTCGCAGAGCGGACGGTTCAGCGCACCCGAGCGGGCGTGAGCAGGGATCGCCGCGCTGCCGAGCGTCACGAGGGCAAGCCATCGTGATCGATGGCCGCCAATGATGCTCGACGGAGCGCGGTGCACTTCGGACACGATTCTGCACGACGGGTTCAGCGACTCGGGAGCTGGCGTCGTGCGAGCATCGCACCCAGCAACGCACCGGCCAGCCCGCACGCGGGATTGGCAATCTTCAGCCAGTTCGGTTCGCGCGCATGCTTGCCGGCTTCAACCATGGCGTAGAGGGTCGGTGACTGCTTGGCCTCGGCAGCGGCAGCCGTCAGGACATCAAGCGAGGGCCGCGGCACAGGTTCGGGATCCGGCCCCGCGCGAAGCACGGTGACGATCGAACCGAAGGTGGCCACGAAGAAGACGATGGCCAGCAGCCTGATTCCCATCTTGTTGCGCGCAATGCGTTCACACACTGCACCGCCTGCGACGGCGCTGAGCAGGCTGATCATGACCACGATGGTGTTCCAGCGTGGGGTGGCCTTCCAGAATCCCTGCTCGAAGATGGCATCCAGGTCCATGGCCTGCACCGCCAGGAACATCGTGCTCATGACCAGCATGGCCATGATCAGGTAGCCGACCACGACCGAGAGGGCCACGCGCAGCACGCCCAGGCCACCACCCGCGAACGGACCATCCTCGCGCCACGCCGGACGACTCGGGCTCGGGTTGGGACCCTCAATCGGCGGCTGGTTCATGTGCACAGCCTAGCCGCGGCGGTAGGCTCAATCGCATGACCCTTGGCCGCACATTCGCGCTGCTCGGTTCGCTCCCTGTGATGCTCGCGGCCTGTGACCAGGGCCCATCGCCACGCGCGGATTGGTCCGATGTCACCGCCGAGACGCTCGCTTCACGGGCCAACTGCACGGCGTGCCACGCTGCACCCGCGGCGACGACCGACCGCATCCGGCCGATGGGTGCGCCAACGATGGATGAGATCGGCACGCGCGCCTACGGACCCTGGATGGCGGAGTTCATCGCCAAGGGCACCCATGTGGGACAACTCGGCGCCCGCATGCCAGACCTAATGCACGGCATGGACAAGGAGGCACGCGA
>VGXJ01000015.1 GCA_016873375.1 Phycisphaerae bacterium | reverse complement strand
GTGCTCAGGCCGATTGCGGCATCCATGCTGTAGCGCCCGCCCACCCAGTCCCAGAAGCCGAACATGTTGTTGGGATCGATGCCGAAGGCACGCACCTTCTCGTGGTTGGTGCTGACGGCGACGAAGTGCCGGCCGACCGCTGCCTCTCCGAGCCGCGACACCAGCCACGCGCGGGCGCTTGCAGCATTCTCCATCGTCTCCTGGGTGGTGAATGTCTTGCTGCAGACGATGAACAGCGTCTCGTGGGGGTCAAGTCCATCAAGAGCCGTCGAGAGGTCGTTGCCGTCGACATTGCTCACGAATCGGCAGTCGAGTTCGCGCGTGCGCCATGGCTGCAGGGCCTGGTAGGCCATGGCTGGGCCGAGGTCGCTTCCACCGATCCCGATGTTGATCACATGGCGGATGCGCTTGCCGGTGGCACCGAGCCAGGTACCGGTACGCAGGGCCGTGGCAAAGTTCGCCATACGCCCAAGCGTGTCGTGGACATCCGGCACCACATTGCGGCCATCGACCTCGATCGTCGCCGAGGCTGGTGCACGCAGCGCGGTGTGAAGCACCGCGCGACCCTCGGTCCAGTTCAGGTGCACCCCTGCGAGCATGGCGGCGAAGCGCCCGGGCACCTCGCGTTCGCGTGCCAGATCGAGGAGCAGGGGCATCGTTCCCGGTTGCATGAGTTGCTTGGACCAGTCGAGCGTCCATCCGGCCCCCGAGGTGGTGCAGCGTGCGGCACGGCCAGGTTCGGCGATGAAGGCGGTGCGCAGGTCGACAGGATCGATGTCACGACGATGCGCCATGAGGGCTTTCCACGATGCGCAGTCGCACAGCCGGCTGCGGAGCGGCAGGGAGCAAGCATCGTTCATCGTGTTCGGCATGACGGAACTGTAGCCCGACCATGGCCAGTGCCGCGGGGTACAGTGGATCGCATGAAGCAGACCGCCTTGCTGAACTTGCTGGGCCAGAGCCCTTGGCAGGACAACATCACCCGCCGCATGCTCGATGACGGTTCGCTCGCGCGAACCATCGACTCGCTCGGCATCACCGGACTGACGAGCAACCCCACGATCTTCGAGAAGGCGATCGGGTCGGGCTCCGAATACGACGCGCAGGTCAAGGCATGCGCAGCGCGAGGGCTCGATGCCGATGCGACGTTCTTCGAGCTGGCGCTCGAGGATCTTTGCCGCGCATGCGACCTCTTCCTGCCGATCCACCGCCGCACCGGTGGCGTGGACGGGTGGGTGAGCCTGGAAGTGAGCCCGCTCCTTGCCAACGACACCCAGAGCACGGTCAAGGCGGCCGTTGCGCTGCATGCTCGGGCCGGACGACCGAACCTCTACATCAAGGTTCCGGGCACGCCAGAGGGACTGCCGGCGATCACGGAATTGATCGCTCGCGGCGTGCCGATCAACGTGACGCTGCTCTTCGATGTGGCTCAATACGAGGCCACCGTGCTGGCCTACATCAAGGGACTCGAGCAGCGCGTGGCGGCGGGGCTGCCGCCGGAGACCTGCAGCGTGGCCAGCGTCTTCATCAGCCGCTGGGACAAGGCCACGGCGAGCCTGCCCGAGAGCCTTCGCAACCGAGTGGGCATCGCGATGGGTCGGGCGTGCTACGACCGTTTCCTGGATCTCTTCTCGGGCGACCGCTTTGAGGCGCTGCGGGCCAAGGGCGCTCGGCCGCAGCGCTTGCTGTACGCCAGCACCGGCACGAAGGACCCGGCTCTGCCGAAGTCGTTTTATGTCGAGGCGCTTTGCAGCCCCGGCACCGTCAACACGATGCCCGAGGATGCCCTGCACGGCTTGGCGAATGCGGGCACCCTCAAGGCATGCTTCGCGCCCGGTGATCCGGCGACCGCCGAGGTCTTGAAGGGCGCACTGGCGCACGGCATCGACTTGGCCAAGTTGGCCCACCAGCTCCAAACTGAGGGTCGCGATGCCTTCATCGCAAGCTGGCACGCGCTGCTCAAGAGCATCGAGTCGAAGCGCGGTTGAGCGGTCAGCAACGGGGCGCGCGGGTGAGCGCCGCAAGCAGAACCGCCCCAGGCGACGGCCCGGGGCGGGAATGCGGTTGAGAGGACTTGAACCTCCACGGGTTTTACCCCACTAGAACCTGAATCTAGCGCGTCTGCCAATTTCGCCACAACCGCAAGTGGGGCGGGAAGTATAGCGATCCGATCACACGAAGGAAAGGCAGTTATCCGTGTGCACCGCCCGCAGCACCACGGCACTCTGCGTGATGAAGCACACAGCCCCGCCCGGCGTGGCCGGACGGGGCTGCACAGTGTTGCGTGGTCAATTCACTCGCTCTTGCTCTTGACGAGCGGTGCGTTGGGATTGGCGGCGCGGAACGCGAGGACGCCCTTTCGGATCTCGATCACGAGGTCGCGGTTCTCGCGCAGGAATTGCTTGGATGCTTCACGGCCTTGGCCGAGGCGGACATCCTTGAAGCTGAACCACGCGCCGCTCTTCTCGACCACGTTGGCGTTGACGGCCAGATCGAGCAGGTCGCCGACCCAGGAGATGCCCTCGTCGAACATGATGTCGAACTCTGCTTCGCGGAAAGGTGGTGCGATCTTGTTCTTGACGATCTTGGTGCGCACGCGATTGCCCACATTGCGCTCGCCATCCTTGATCGCACCGATGCGACGGATGTCGACGCGCACCGAGGAGTAGAACTTGAGTGCACGGCCACCGGTGGTGGTTTCGGGGCTGCCGAACATGACGCCGATCTTCTCGCGCAGCTGGTTGATGAAGATCACGATGGTCTCGCTCTTGGCGATGGCACCGGTGAGCTTGCGCAGCGCCTGGCTCATGAGACGAGCCTGGAGGCCGACGTGGCTGTCGCCCATTTCGCCCTCGATTTCGGCGCGCGGGATGAGCGCGGCCACCGAGTCGACGACGATCACGTCGACGGCGTTCGAACGCACCAGCATTTCGCAGATCTCGAGAGCCTGCTCGCCGGTGTCGGGCTGCGACACCAGCATTTCGTCGAGGTTCACGCCCAACTTCTTGGCCCACGAGGGATCGAGCGCGTGCTCGGCGTCGATGAAGGCGGCGGTGCCGCCTGTGCGCTGCGCGTTGGCAACGACGGTGAGGGCCAGCGTGGTCTTGCCACTGGATTCGGGGCCGAACACTTCGATGATGCGGCCGCGCGGCAGGCCACGCCCGCCCAGCGCAAGATCGAGGCTCAGCGCACCGGTGGAAACCGCAGGGATCGGCGTGATGTTCTCGCCATCGAGCTTCATGATCGAGCCCTTGCCGAAGGACTTTTCGATCTGGCCCATGGCCGCTTCGAGCGCCTTGAGCTTGCCCTTGGAATCAAGTGCGTTGGTGCGAGGATCGCCCGCCGACGCATCGGACACGAAGGGCTTGGGTTCGACCGTTCGGCTGCCGGCATCGCCAGCGGAAGGCGCCTTGCCTGCGGTGGGTGCGGTGACGGACACGGTGGACGGCTTGGCCATGCTGCTCCCCTGATTGGTGCTGCCTTCGAGGCGCGCAGGCGAGGAGGCCGACGAGGCATCCGTGCCTGCTATGGGTCGAGTTGTAACGGCTTTCGCCTGCTCCGGAGCGCGGGTTGCAGCGCGTGCAATGGTTTCGGTGGGCTTGCTGGCGGTGGTGGGCTTTGGTGCGGTGGGGGCTGACATGGTGAGTCCTTTCACGAGGTGGTCACGGTGGGTTGGAACGAGAGGTCCGAGTCCGTTCGGTAGGTGTTAGGGTAGACCGAACACATGTTCGGTGTCAAGCGAACGGAGCGAGTCAAGCAGTGTGACGCCCGCAGGAGAAAGATCTGGGGAACTCGCCGAAAATTCGGCGGGGATTCCCGCCCTGATTCGCGCGCTGAGCGACTTGGGCTAAGGTAGGCCAATGCTGGGTACCGCAACGCTCGCTGCCTTGGTTCTCGGACAATTGACCCCTTGGTTCGGGCAGCCCATACCAAGCCCGATCGTCCGAGAGGATGTCGAACTCGCCCCTGCGCTCGCCCCGGCGGCCTCTGTGGTGCGGATCGATGCGGCCGCGTGGGCTGCGACGCGGACCAACGAACTGCAGCGCTGGCAGGGGGTCCCCATCGCGCCTGGTCGCAACGTCGACCTCACCCTGACCCGCGTGCGGCCCTTCACCGACGATGCGACCATCGTCGACGCGCAGGGCGAGAAGACCGAGGCCGTGATCGACGCCCCGGCCGTCGATTGCTTCATGGGCTCAGTCGATGGTGAACCGGGTTCGCGCGCATACATCGCGATCAGCGAGTTCGGTCACTACGGCTATGTGCTGGCGCAAGGCCGCACCTTCATCCTCTCGAGCGGCAACTTCAACTCAAACCTGCCCACGCTCTTCTATGACCTCGGTGCACTACCTCCGGGGCTGGTGCCCGCACCGACCTTCACCTGCACGGAACTCACCGTGCCCGGTGCCAATCCGCCGGCGACCACGCCCGCCGATGGCTCGCTCGCCGGTTCGCCGTGTCGCCAGTTGCGCATCGCCGTCGAGACCGACCACGAATTCCTGCAGTCGCTCTTCGGCGGCAACACGGCTCCAGCGACGGCCTACGCCGCCGTGCTCATGGGAGCCGTGAACGAGGTCTTCGTCGCCGCGATCAACACCCGCATCAGCGTGAACTACCTGCGCCTCTGGAGCACGCCGAACGACCCGTGGTCAGCGACCTCGACCGGTGCCGAACTCGGCGTCTTCCGGAACTACTGGGTGGCGAACATGGGCTCGCAGCCGCGCGAACTTGCGCACTTCCTCTCGGGCCGTGGGCTCGGCGGTGGCGTCGCTTGGCTCGGTGTGGTTTGCAATCCGAACTACGGCTTCGGCCTCAGCGCCGACCTCGGGGGCTCGTTTCCGTACCCAATCGTCAACAACTCACACTCGAATTGGGATCTCATGGTGGTCGCGCATGAGATCGGCCACAACGTCGGCTCTCCGCACACCCATGACTACACCCCACCAGTCGATGGCTGCGGTTCGAACCCGCAGGATTGCGCGGTCGCCGACCAGGATCTAGGCACCATCATGAGCTACTGCCACATCTGCGAAGGCGGTCTGTCGAACGTGCGGATGGAGATGCATCCGAGCTGCAATGCATCGATGCACGCGCATCTGGACGGCAACGGCTGCGCCGAGGAAGGCTCGTCGCGTCCGCCGCAGACCATGATCGATGCGATCGTCGCCATTCCCGGCCAGCCGGCGACCTTCGATCCGCTCGCAAACGACATCCCGGTCAACTGCGAGGCGATTTCGCTGCGCTATTACGCGCCCACGACGTCACTCGGCGGTGTGGTCGAGCGCGTCGGTACGACCGGATCGGTCCTGCGCTACACAGCGCCGGCTGGGAGCTCGGGCGTCGACTCGATCGCCTATGCGATCGAGGAGACCTCAGGGGCCACCGCCACCGGCGAGATCAGCGTGCAAGTAAAGCCCCTCCGCCCCGCCACGCCGGTGCAGGGCGATCTTCCCGGCCTGCTGGTCGACTACTACAACCTGAGTGCGGCGCCACCATCGGTGCTGCCTGACTTCACGCAGCTCACGCCGTATCGCACTTACTTCTCCGCACAGGTGAACTATCCCTCGACCGGCGGCAACTTCGCCGACAGCCAGCGCGCCGACACCGTCGGCGCGGTGTGGACGGGCTGGATCAATGTTCCCACCTCGGGGGATTGGACGCTCTTCATCGAGAGCGATGACGGCTCCCGGTTGTGGATCGGCGACCAGATGCTCATCGACAACGACGGCCTTCACGGCATGATCGAGCGCTCGGGCTCGATCGCACTGGCCGCGGGCAAGCACCCCGTGCGGCTGGCCTTCTTCGAGAACGGCGGCGGTGCCGGCATGATCCTGCGCTGGCAGGGCACAGGCGCGTCCAAGGCCGTGATCCCGGCATCGGCTCTCACGCGCGGCGGCACCGTGAATCGCGGCGACATCAACCTTGATGGCCGTGTCGATGGTGGCGACCTCGGCCTCCTGCTTGCTGCATGGGGCACGGCCACTGCCGCTGCCGACATCGACCAGAGCGGGACCGTGGATGGCGCCGACCTCGGGGTGCTGCTGAGCGCGTGGACCGGCTGATCGTGGCGCGTCTCATGCGGCGAGCGATGCTTGCACCGCGTGCGACGAGTTCAGTTCGTCGGCGCGAGCGCCATGGCGCACATGGCCATCACGCCGGTGGTGATCGCTTCGTCGTTGAAGTCAAAGTGCGGTGAGTGCAAGGGGTGCACCGGCGCGCCCTCACGGCATGTACCGAGCACGATGTAGCACGCGGGCACGCACTGGCCGTAGTAGCTGAAGTCCTCGGCACCCATCACGGGCGCGGGCATGGTGCGCGTGTTCGCACTGCCGATGGCGCGAGAGAGCTGGTGACCAGCGAGACCGGTCAGTGCCTCGTCGTTGACGGTGACGGGGTAGCCATCGCGGAACGCCACGGTTGCCGTGCAACCGTGGGCAAGAGCGGTGTTCTTGGCCACGCACTCGATGCGTTCCTTGACCACGGTCCGGGTTGACTCCCGCAGGGTGCGCATGGTGCCAAGCAGATCGACCCGCTCCGGAATCACATTGCCGGCCGTGCCGCCGTGGACCGAGCTGATGCCCACGACAGCGGCGTCGAGCGGATCGAGCGTGCGCGACACGATTTGCTGCAGCGCGACGACGATGGCGCTCGCCGCCAGCACGGCATCGCGGCCGGTGTGCGGCATGGCCGCGTGGGAACCGATGCCGTGCACGGTGATCTTGACTTCATCGGCGCTGGCCATCACGGGCCCCGCGCGCAGCGCGACCGCGCCTGTCTCGAGCCAGGGCCAGCAGTGCAAGCCCATGATGCGATCGACCGGTGGACCGAGCACCGACCCATCGAGGGCACCGCTCTCGATCATGTGGCGACCGCCGCCGCCGCCTTCCTCGGCCGGTTGGAAGACAAGCGTGATCGGATGCGGCAGCCGACCGTCGCGGCCCAGTGCAGCGAGCACGCGTGCAGCGCCCACGAGGATCGTGGTGTGGCCATCATGCCCGCAGGCGTGCATGCGTCCGGGCGTGGTGCTCGACCACGCCGCACCGGTCGCTTCGGTGATCGGCAGCGCATCCATGTCGGCGCGCAGGGCAGTGGCTCGATCGCCGGCCGCAGCGATGTGGCCGAGCACGCCAGTACCGCGCGCCAAGCCGCCTCGGTGCTCGATGCCGGCCGCCGCAAGTTCGCGCTGCACGACCTCGCTCGTGCGTCGTTCCTCGAACGCCGTCTCGGGGTGCGCGTGCAGGTCGCGTCGCAGCGCGATGAGCGAGGGCAGTTCCTTGGCGATCAGCGCGCGCAGCCGTTCGGTCGTGGGCATGACGGCAAGCCTAGCGGGAGGTTATGGCCAGAGTCACGGGTGCAGCGACTGGATCAAGACAGAAGCATCTTGATCGCGATGCCCAGCAGCGTGAGCCCGACGATCGACTTCAGCCAATGCGCATTGAGCCGTGCGGCGAGCGTGCTGCAGACGATCGCCAGGGGGAGCGCGCCCACAAGCAGCAGACCGAGCAGCGGCCAGTCGGTCCGCCCCTGCACGGCGAAGGAACCGCCTGCAACGAGCGCCACCGGAATTGCAAAGACGGTGTCGGTCGCCACGAGTCGGATCGGTGTCATGCGCAGCGGATAGAGGGCGCGCAGGAGCACCGCGCCGATGGCCCCCGCACCGATCGAGGTGGCGGCGATCACGGACCCCAGCAGCGCGCCGGCGGCAACCGTGAGCGCAGCCTGCGGCCTCTTGAAGCGTTCGGGATCCGCCAGGCGCTTGGCCGTGCTGAGCTTCTGCACCAGGTGGCCGAAGAGCATGGAGAGCCCCGAGATCAGGATCAGCGCTCCCATGGCGCGCACGACGACGGTCTTCTGGTCGGGCTGGATCTTGATCGCCAGCACCGAGCCCACCACGATGCAGGCCGGGATGCTGCCGAGCCAGAGCCTGCGCACGACCTGCATGTCGACGTGCTGGCCGCGGAAATGGATCGTGCCGGCGGCGATCTTCACGACCGAGGCGAAGAGCAGGTCGGTCGCGATCGCAACCACGGGATCGATGCCGAAGCCCAGCACCAGGATGGGCGTCATGATCGCGCCGCCGCCCACGCCCGTGAGCCCGACGAACGCGCCCACGAGAGCACCGGCAGCGATGACCAGCAGCGGATCAGGCACGCGGCGAGTGTAGGGGAAGCCGAGTCAGCCTCACGCCCTCAGCGACTGCATGTCGATCACGAAGCGGTAGCGAACATCCTGGCGCAGCATGCGCTCGTAGGCCTCGTTGATCTGGTCCATGCGGATGAGCTCGATGTCGCAGGCCACGCCGTGCTGGCCGCACCAGTCGAGCATCTCCTGCGTCTCGCGGATGCCGCCGATGCACGAGCCGGCGAGGTTGCGGCGGGGCAGGATCAGGCTGAAGGCCGCGATCTGCTGCGGGTTCGGCGGCACGCCCACCATGCAGAGCGTGGCGTCGAGCGCGCGATCGCGTGCGGGGCCAAGGGCGTAGTGGGGGAGTGTGCTGCGTAAGCGCGGGTCGTCATGCGTGGATCCTTGCTGGAGTCGGGCAAGGGTCGTGGCACCCTGTGTGGCCACGATATTCCTTGGGTCGCACGCGCATCAACTGCGCAGCGGTACAAGGCCGACGGCCTTGCGGCCATCGTTGAGCATGCCGAAGGCATGCTTGTGATGGCGTACGAGCCGGCTGAGCTGGCTCATCGTGATGCCCAGGACGCCCGCCGCGCCGGCCACGTCGTAGCGGCGCGCGACGATCACATCGAGTGCTTCGGCCAGGAGCGCCGGATAGTCCTCGTGCTCGGGATTCACGCTCATCTTCTCGCCCTGGCGGCGACGGCTCCACAGCTCGCTGCACTGGTGGCGGTCACGGTTGGTGGGAGTGCGGCAGTGCACCGCGAGCTTCAGGCGAACGCGCCAGATCGCCATGCCCTTGTTCTGTCCCTGGCTGCGCCGCTCGGTCGCCTGGGCCTCGATGCCGGTTGCTGTGTGCTGGACCCAGCATGCGGTGTCGACGCGGTTGCGGTGCTGTCCGCCTGGGCCGCTCACGCGGCCGAACTCGACCGTGCACTGCTTGAGGAGGTCGGCTTCGGGCAGCGTGGCCGGGTGCGGCGCCTGCAGCATGGTGAGACGGGGATCGACGTAGGGAATCCGGTAGCTCACGATGCCTTCTTCTGCGGTCCGCGGGCGCCGCGTGCGATCCGGCTCATGGGTTCGGCGACGAAGCCGAGGTCGCCCACGCCGCGTGGGGCCGGCATGAGCGCGGCAAGCCCTGCGATCATGGCGGCGTTGTCGATGCAGTGGGCCATGCTCGGCACGCGGCACTCGATGCCGTGCGCCGACGCCCAGCCTTCCAGCGCGGCACGAAGGCACTGGTTTGCGCTCACGCCACCGCCGACGAGCAGCGTGCTGGGTCGATCGCCGGGCAGCTCGAGCGCGGCATCGAGCCCCTCAATGATGCTGGCGACCGCTGCGTGCTGGAAGCTCGCGGCCAGGTTGCGCACGCGCTCAGGCGTGAGGAGAGGCGCGGCCGGCGCGGGTCGACGCGCGCTGCCGGGTACGCCGCGGACGGCATACAGCAGCGCCGTCTTCACTCCGCTGAACGAGAACTGGACACCGTTGCGCCGCAGGAAGGCACTTGGCAATCGGACGGCGTTCGGATCGCCACCGGCGGCTTCGCGCTCGATCCGCGGCCCGCCTGGGTAGCCCAGTCCGAGCATCGCTGCCGCCTTGTCGAAGGCTTCGCCGATCGCATCGTCGATCGTCCAACCGATCAGCGCCGGCGCTGTCGGGCCGTCCATGCGGAACACGCTCGTATGGCCGCCGCTGACGACCAAGCCGAGCGCCGGCCATGCAGGCATGGGTCGATCGAGCAGGCACGCCGCGAGGTGCGCGACCACATGGTCGACCGGCACGACCGGCTTGCCGAGCGACCACGCGATGCCCTTGGCAGCGCTGACGCCAACCAGCAGGCTGCCGATCAGGCCCGGGCAATGCGCGACGCCGACGCGATCGAGGTCGGACCATCGGACGCCCGCATCGCGCAGTGCGCGCTCGAGCGTGGGCACGATGCAGGCGAGGTGGGCTCGGCTGGCGAGTTCGGGCACGACGCCGCCGTACGGGGCATGCAGCGTTTCCTGGCTGGCGACCACGTTCGAGCGCACGCGCAGTGTGCCCGCGGTGCACTCGACCACGCTGGCGGCGGTCTCGTCGCAACTGGTCTCGATGCCCAGGACAAGCATGCACGCAGCCTACGGCATGTCGGCGCATCGCCCCTAGAATCGGGGCCGTGGAGCAAGGACTTCGCGACGACATCGACATTCGGCGTGAGCGCGCGATCGTGGCGAGCGTGCTTGCCCGCGAGGATGAGCACGACCCCGATCCCCTGGCCGAGTTGCGTGCGCTGGCTGACACTGCCGGCGTCCGCGTGGTCGGTGAGCTGACGCAGCGGCGCTCGAAGCCCGATCCGCACAGTTACCTCGGCAAGGGCAAGGTCGAGGCCCTGTCCGCGATGGTGCAGGAGCTCGGCGCCAAGGTCGTCCTGCTCGACAACGATCTCTCCCCGAGCCAGCTCCAGGCGCTCGAAGAGGCCGTGAAGTGCAAGGTGCTCGATCGCAGCGAGCTCGTGCTCGACATCTTTGCTGGCCGCGCCACCACGCGCGCCGCACAGTTGCAGGTCGAGATCGCGCAGCTCGAGTACACCGCGCCGCGGTTGCGCGCGATGTGGTCGCACCTCGGGCAGGTCACCGGCGGCGCACCCATGGGCGTGGGTACGCGCGGGCCCGGCGAGAAGCAGATCGAGATCGACCGCCGGCTCGTGCAGCGCAGGCTGTCGCAACTCAAGCGCGAGCTCGCCGAGGTGCAGCTGCGCCGCACGCGAGAGGTCGCCAGTCGCCGTGCGGATCACTTCACGGTGGGCATCGTCGGCTACACCAATGCCGGCAAGAGCAGCCTGTTCAACGCACTCACCGCGGGCGGGGCCTTCGCCAATGACCAGCTCTTCGCCACGCTGCACACGCGCGTGGAGTCGTGGCAGCTCGGCGGTGGGGAGTCGTGCCTGCTCAGCGACACCGTCGGCTTCATCCGGCGTTTGCCGCATCACCTCGTGGCGAGCTTCCGCAGCACGCTCGAGGATGCGATCGCCGCGCATGTCCTCCTGATCCTGCTTGATGCCGGTGATCCGCATGCCGAGCGCCAGCTTGGCACGGTCAAGGAGGTGCTCGGCGAGATCGGAGCGGGCGACCAGCCACGGATCGTCGTGTTGAACAAGCTCGACCGAGTGACGGATCAGTGCGCGGAGTGGGACGCGCTCACCGATCGTGAGCGTGCGCGGCTGTCGGGGCCGGGCCTTGCAGCCAACGATGATGGTTTCGAGGGCGATGACGAGCCCGCCGCACAGGCGGGCACGAGCTGGGCCGAGTACGCCAAGGTGCATGGAGGCATCGCGGATCCGCGCGAAAGACTGGAGCGATTGCGCCGCGCGTGCCCGGGTTCGGTCGAAGTCAGCGCGCGCACGGGCGAAGGTCTCGATGCGCTCGCCGATGCCGTGCGCACGCAGATGCTCGGTGCGGTCGTCACCGTGCGCATCCAGGTGCCGCTCTCGGCGGGCAAGGCCGTGGACATGCTGGAAAAGCGTGGCCATGCGCGCGATCGGGACTACGGGAATGACGGCACCGTGACGCTGACGGCGGATCTGGCACGGCGCCATGTGGAAGTGCTGCTTGCGCAGGGCGTGAGGGCCGTGATCGATGGCGAGCCCGCAGCGACCGCGCTCAAGCGGCTCTGGCCGGCCGAGTCAGCCGGGCCCGCCGCGCGTATCCCGCTTCACGAGCGGCTGTTCGGCGCATAGATCGCGCACGAGCGCCGACGCTGCATCGGACTCCGCATCGCGCAGCCATGCACGGCCCGCGCGAGGCCACGGAGCCATCCATGCAGCCATGCGGCATGCGGGTTCGCGGCCTCGTGACCAGAGTCCATCCTCCGCGCGACCGAAGGCCACGCGCTCGCCGCGACGAGGGAACCGATCCCAGCGCTCGATCGGCGTGCCGAGGAGCGCCCAGTCGATCGCGAGTTCCTGCTCGGGCATGGCGGCGATGGCAACGAGGTTGCACTCGCCGGGCATGAACTGCGCGCACGCCTTCCGCATGAGGCGATCGATGCGGTCTCGTTGGTGCCCCGGGCGTTGCACATCGCCGGGAGCGATCGCCACATGCCCGCCGTCCCACGGAGAAAGCACGCTCATGCGGCCGAGCACATCGCCGGCTGCGGATCGCACAAGCAGTTCATCACCCACCGAGGCCCGCCGCAGGAATTCCTGCACGGTGCCCACCTCCGGTGCCGTGGTGAGCAGCGGCGCGAGCGCCTCGACCGAGACGACCACGCCGCGCGGCACGCTCTCGACGCCGCGCAGCGCGGCGACGAGCTCTTCCTGCACCGCACGCTGTCGCTCCAAGGGTGCCGGGTCGTTCGCTGGATCGGGTGCCAGCGATTTCACGTGCACCCACAGCCGCGTGGAGCCACGCGTGGCCACGAGGTCGCATGTGCGCCCGTCATGCGTCGGGACATGCAGCTCAGTCGAGGCTCCTGCGGCGAGCGCCGCCGCAATGGCCTGTGCTTCGGCGAGGGCGCTCCACCATCCGGTCGTCGAGGGCCCGGCTCGCAGCATGGCGCGCATCGAATCGATGTGCCGCTGCGACGCACGGCCCCGCACCGGTCCGTGATCGCTGGACGTGGAGCCGAGCCAGGCTTCGACCTGATGCAGGAGGGCGTGTGGCGCTGGTGCGGTCACCGTTTGAAGCCTAGCGGGGCATCTGCGCCGTCCACCGGGGGACAAACTTGCCCAAATCCCGGCCGTCTGGCGAAAGTCGCCCCCGGATGGGCCCGATGCATCCCGCGGAGGGAAGCACGATGGACCCCATGGAACTCATCCGAAGTGTGCCGCGACTGGGCGAACTGCTCGTGGCGCAGGGCGTGATGACCGAGCGCGAAGTGGAGCGGGTGCTCTTGCGCCAGCAGCAGGATGGCCGGCCCTTCGGCGCACTCGCCGAGGAGATCTGCGGCGTCGATCCATCACTCATCGAGGCTGCTTGGATCGACCAGTACCGCCAGATCCAGGCCACCTCGCGCCAGACGCTTTCGTCTGCGGATCCCGGGGCGCTCGCGATCGTCGAGGCGCGGCAGGCGTGGCAGTTCCGCATGCTTCCGCTCACGATTGACGACGAGGCCCTGGTCGCGGCGACCACGACCCAGCACATGGCGCGTGCTGCGCGCTTTGCCAGTGCAGTGCTCGGCCGGACCGTGATCTTCACGATCGTCGACAGCGAGGAACTCGCGGCTGCGCTCGAGCGCCACTACCCCATGCATGCGGCAACGGGCATGGACGCACGAACCGTGCGAGGCGGCGTGCACCTGGACCCCCTTGGCGGTCGCCCGGAACCGAGCAGTCGGTGAGGCGACCCAACAATGACGCGCGGCGCCCAGTCAACCTGGGCGCCGCGTCGTTGATGCCACCTCGCGGACTTGAACCGCGGACACCCGCATTTTCAATGCGGTGCTCTACCAACTGAGCTAAGGTGGCGGACCGAATTGGCCCCTGACTCACGGGCCGATCACTGCACCGCAGCGATCAGGGGGAAGCGAAGGGTACGCGGTTCCTCGACGATGTCAAGCGACTCGAGCGCACGCTCGTGCGCCCCACGGCGTTCCGAAGAGGTCTCGCGCGTGTACTGGACCTGGCCGAAGAGCAGGTTCGCCAACCAACGAGACAGCGGGCGCCGCGGATCCCACGATTGGAGGCCCAACTCGCCGCGCTCGGTCGCTGACTCGAGGTCCGACCAGAAGCGCTCGATCTGCAGCCCACCATCGCGCGACGGCGACCAGGTGTTCAGCGCCTCGCGCAACCGCCACGTGTGCTGGAGCCGCAGTTCGCTCCACGCCTGCGGTGCGGCCTGCACGCAGCCGATCACCAGCACGAGATCAAGCACCGAGTTGCGGATCGTGTCTGCCTCGAAGACGCTGTAGCCCGCATCGGGCTGCAGTGCACGAACGTGCGCGACGCATGCATCGATGCTCACGCCCATCGAAGCCGAGAAGCGGCCAGCGTCGCTGAAGAACGCACGGCGCAGCGGGGTTTCCCAGCGCTTCATGCGCGCTGCACGCGAAGACTTCGTGCGCGGCGAAGCGCCACGCGAAGCGCGCGAGACCGCCTTCGAAGTGCCCCTTGATGATGATGTTCTGGCAGTGGAGGAGCGCGATGGCGCTCGGCGAGACGTCCTGGTCTGCATGGTCTTTCTCCGCTATCCGTGCGAGTGCAGGGCATCAGCCCGGCGCGCGGAGTCTACTCCGCGTGCGGCGCTCGTCAACTGAAACGCTTGCGTTTCAATGCTGCGCGTGCGTATCGCTCAGCCAACGGGGCTGCAGGTCCCGCAATGCTCCGAAGTCGCGCCGCCAGGACTCGATCGTGTCGCGCCGTGCAGTCGCCACGAGCGCGCTTGCCTCGTCGTTACCGAGCACGAGCGCTTCACCCATGGGATCGATCAGCGCAGAACCACCGTCGTAGGAGAGGTTCGGATCGCAGCCCACTCGATTGCAGCAGGCGACGAAAGCCTGGTTCTCGATCGCTCGCGCGCGCACGAGTGCTGCCCAGTGCGCATGCCGGCGCGCGGGCCAATTCGCGCTGAGCGTGAAGAGCTCGGCACCCGCAAGTGCCGCATGCCGCCACACTTCGGGGAAGCGAA
>VGXJ01000014.1 GCA_016873375.1 Phycisphaerae bacterium | reverse complement strand
ACGCTGGTCTGGCAGGGACCGCTCGAACCCGGTGCGCATCGCATCGGCGTGGCGTTCCTGAACGACTACTACAACCCCACGGAGCCGAACCGCCTGGCGCGCGATCGCAACCTGCATCTGCACGCCATGCGCCTGATCGGCCCGCTCGAACCCACCACGCCCACGCCGTTCCAGCGGTGGGCCACGGAGATCGCCGGCAAGGGCTCGACCACACAGCAACTGCGACGCGTAGCGACCGCGCTAGCGACAGAGCTCTTTCGCGCGCCGGTCGAGGACCGCGACGGCCAAGCACTGGCGCGCACGGCGATCGAGGCCGCCGGCGGATCGAAGGCGCCCTTTGATGACCAGCTGCGCGCGCTCGTGACTGCGGTCTTGGTCGACCCACGATTCCTGCTGCGTGTGGAAGCGCCAACTGCCGCTGGGCGCTCCGTGCGCAACCTCTCCGGCAGTGAACTCGCGAGCCGCTTGGCGTTCTTCATCTGGGCAAGCGTGCCCGATCGCGCGCTGCGTGATGCCGCCAGCCGCGGCGAGCTCTCGAAGCCCGGCCCGCTGCGCGCGCAGATCCAGCGCATGCTGGCCGACCCGCGCGCCGATGCGCTCGCCGAGCGCTTCTTCACGCAGTGGCTCGGGATCGATGGGCTGGAGCTGCGGCAGTTCGATCCGGCGATCTATCCCGGGCTCGATGCGCGCATGCTCACGCTCATGCAGCAGGAGACGCGCGAACTCTGCGGGCGCGTCGTGCGCGGTGAGCTGCCAGTGCGCGCCCTGCTCGATTCAACGGAGTCCGCGGGCACGCAGGAGCTTCGAGTGTTCTATGAAGGAGCTGGTGCGCCGCGTCCTCCCGGAATCTTTGGCCACGGCAGCGTGCTCGCCGCCACCAGCAACCCCACCCGGACGAGTCCCGTCAAGCGTGGCAAGTGGGTGCTCGAGGCGCTGCTCGACCAGGCACCGCCACCGCCGCCGCCCGGCGTGCCGCAGCTGCCCGAGGGTGCCACGAACACCGAGCACCGCTCAATGCGTGAGCTGATGGCCATGCACCGCGCGAACCCCGACTGCGCAAGCTGCCACGTGCGCATGGATGCGATCGGGCTGGCGTTCGAGCGCTTCGACGCCAACGGTCGCACGCGCACGATGGTCGATGGTCACGCGGTCGAGGACACGACGGAGTTGCCCGGGGGCGCGACGATTGATGGCGTGCCGGGTGTGGCGACGATGGTCGGTGCGGGCACGGCCTTCGAGCGCTCGCTTGCACGGCGACTGCTCGTGTATGCGCTCGGGCGCGGGACCGCTGAGGCGGATGACCCGCTCGTGGCTGAACTGGCCGCGCGGCTCGCGCGCGACCGCTCGTTCGAGTCGCTCGTGATGGGCATCGCGATGAGTGATGCGTTCCAGCAGCGGCGGGGGGCACCTTCGACGAAGCCGCTTGAGGCCCCCAAGGTCACGCCGACTCAGCCCAAGCAGTGAGATGATCGAACTGACATGCGCTTCGGTCGCCTTCGTGCTGGCGTCCAGAGAGGTTCGGTGTACCGTTCACGCATGCGCCCCGGTTTCCTCGCAAGACGGACCGTGCTGCGTGGTGTGGGGGCCACGATCGCGCTGCCGTTCCTTGACGCGATGCTGCCGCGCGGGATCGGCCCGGCCGCGCACGCCGCGACGACGAGCGCCCTGGCACCAAAGAGCGCGCGTGCGATCTTCGTCTTCTTTCCCAACGGCGTGAACCCCGCCTCGTGGCGCCCGCAGATCGCGGCGAACGGCACCTGGTCGCCGTCGCCCGCGCTGGCACCGCTTGAATCGATGCGTCGCGAGATCACCGTGCACACCGGCCTGCGTCATCGGCACGCCGAAGCAAACGGCGACGGCCCCGGTGATCACGCGCGCAGTGCGGCGTGCTTCCTCACCGGCATGCAGCCGAAGAAGACCGCCGGCGATGACATCCGCGCGGGGCAATCGGTCGACCAGGCGATCGCCGATGCACTCGAACGCTCGGGTGCATCCACGCGATTCCGCTCGCTCGAACTTGGCACCGAGCCCGCGATGACCGCGGGCAACTGCGACAGCGGCTACTCCTGCGCCTACAGCGCGAACATTTCGTGGAAGGGCGAGAGCCTGCCCAACGGCAAGGAAACCGATGCGAAGGCCGCGTTCGACCGGCTCTTCGGTCGCGTGGGCCAGACTCCCGAGCAAGCCGCCGCGCAGGCGCGCTCGCGCCGCTCGATCCTGGATGGTGCGCTCGCGCAAGCCAAGCGCATCGCGGGCACCGTGGGTCGCGATGACCGCGCCCGGATTGATGAGTACATGGACGCCGTGCGTGGGCTCGAGAAGCGCGTGGCCGAGGACGCAGCGTCGCAGCTTGATGCAGATCGCATCCCTGATTTCGCCGGTGGCCCACTCGATCTTGCGCGCCGCACCGACCTGCTCTCGCAGGTGCTTGCGCTCGCATTGCAGACCGACTCCACGCGCGTGGCCACCTTCATGCTCGCCAATGAAGGCTCGAACCGTCCCTATGCCGAGGTCGGCGTGACGCAGGGACACCACGATGTCTCGCACCACGGCAACGATCCGGCCAAGATGGAGGCCTTTACGCGGATCACGAGCTTCCACAGCGAACGCTTCGCCGCGCTCCTGCGTGCGCTCGATGCGTGCAAGGAAGGCAGTCGCTCCGTGCTCGACACGACCGTGGTGCTCTACGGCGGCGCCATCACCGATGGCAACATGCACAACCATGCCGACCTGCCGATCCTGGTCGCGGGTGGTTCTGCGCTGGGGCTCAAGGGCGGTCGCGTGATCGCGCACGCGGCCGATACGCCGCTCTGCAACCTGCATCGAGGCATCGCTGAGAAGGTCGGCGCCAAGCTCGATGCGTTCGGCGATTCGACGGGGACGGCGGAGCTGGCGTGAGCATCGTGTCGCGGCCACCCATGACGCGCGCTGCGTGGGTGGTCGCGTTGCTGGTGACGGTGGCAAGCTCTGCCACGCACGGGCAGCAGGGGACTGGAGCGGCCGAGCAGGTTCCGCAGGTGTCCAACTGCCCACCGATGCCTGCACCGATCACGGTGGGAGCGGCAGTCGATGTCTTCGTCGGTGGCACGGGCCCGAACCCCGTCTATCGCATTCCTGCGATCACGAAGGCCGGTACGCGCGTGCTCGCCTTCGCCGAAGGTCGCGCAGCGCTCGGCGACATCGGCACGAACGATCTGGTGCTGGCGACCAGCGATGACGACGGCGCCACGTGGTCGGCGCCGCGCACGGTGCTCGATCTCGCGGATCGTTCCATCAACAATCCATGCGTGGTCACGCTGCACTCGGGTGCGCATGCAGGTCGGGTGCTGGTGATCGTGCAGTCTTACCCAGCCAACACGCACGAGGCCAAGCAAGCCACCGGTTTGGATGGCTCTGGCGTCTGCCGCGTGCACCTACTCGCGAGTGATGATGCGGGGGCCAACTGGAGCGAGCCACGCGACATGACTGCGAGCATGCGCCGAGCCGAGGCGCCCACCGTGGCAAGTGGCCCGGGCGCGGCGGTTCAGCTGCGTGGCGGTGCGCATGCCGGGCGCATCGTGGTGCCGTTCAACCAAGGGCCGTACGGCCAATGGACCGTCTACGCGTGCTTCAGCGATGATGGTGGCGCGACGTGGTCGATGGGTGCGGTCGCACCCGCAGGCGCGCCAGCGCACGCCAACGAAGTGCAGGTGGCAGAAGTGCAGGGCGGCGAACTGGTCTTGAATGCCCGCAGCTTCCACGGCGCGAAACAGCGACTCGCCGCACGCTCGAAGGATGGCGGTGCGACCTGGTCCACGCTCACCCCGATCGAGTCACTGCCCGATCCCTGCTGCCAGGCCGGGCTGCTGTCGGTTGCGGTGGGTGCACGCCCCGTGCTCGCGTTCACGGGCTGTGACAGCACCACGGCACGCATGAATGGCACGCTCTGGATCTCGCTTGACGAGGGTGCAAGCTGGCCGATCAAGCAGCCGCTCGCGACCGGCTTCTTCGCCTACAGCGCGCCGGTCGATCTGGGTGGCGGCCGCATCGGCGTGCTCGCCGAGACCGACGACTACCGCCGGATTCGCTTCATCCCGGTGATGCTGGTGATGCCGGCGCGGTGATGCAATCAGCGATGATCGCCTGATTGCTTTCTGCGGCTCCTGCGTGATCCGCTCTTGAGCGGTGTGCATCGGCCTGCCACACTATCCCTCATGCGGTTCATCTCGCGCAAGCTCTGGCGTGCGTTCCACGAACTTGACGCGTTCGATGACGACAACTGTCGCGAGCTCATGGTCCGTGCACGGTCCGGCACGGTCCGGAAGGTGTCGTGGTTGATGATGCAAGGCATCATGGCGATCGCGGCTTCGGTCGTGCCGTTCCTTGTGGTGGGCGACATTGCCCTGCAGAACGGTATCGGGCCACCTGTGAACGATTGGCTTACGGCGATGGGCATGCGACTGCAGTTGGGGTTGAACCGAGTCTTCACGGAGTGGTCGACGGCCGGTGTGGGCGTGATGCTGATCCTGACCTTCATGACCTTCGCAGCGGGGTGGTTCCTCACGCGCGACGGGCTGCTGTGGTGGCGCGTTCGCAGGCTGATTCGCCGGTGCAACCTGTGCCTTGCATGCAACCATTCGCTCGTTGGCGGCTTGGTCGCGGACGGAGCGGTGCAGTGCAATGAATGCGGCAACCGAACGCCGCTGGTGCTGGTCATGGATTCGGTCCGTACGGGTGCTGACGGCCAGCCACGATTCCTGCCGTCCGGACGGGAGCACGGCGTGGCCGTGCCGCCGATCTTCAGCAGGGAGACCCGGCGACGGGCGGTCCGGGTTGCGATCGTCGTGCTTGGCATTCCCTTGGTGATCTGGGCATCGTGGGCCGGCATCCGATCGATCAGGATGATCCCGATGCGCAGCGACGAACTGCACGCCGTCGATCTGCCGTCGATTTGGTGGGCCTGCGCGAAGCAGGGGTCGTCGGGTCCTGTTGCACCGCTAGGCCCGGACCGTCTGCAAGCACTGCTGAGTCCGCTTAGCTGGCTCGCCGCCTCATGGCGCGCTTCATGTTTGCCCCCCGCCGGGTCTGGGCGTCCGCTGCTCGTGCCGTTCGTCCCACCCCGCACGGATGCATCAGGTGCACTGGCCGCTGTGGGGGAGGGTGATCCCATCCATCAGCACAACGAGATGCTTAGAGCGGGCCTCCTTGACGTGCTTCGGGCGTGCAAGGACGCCGAGATGATGGGCGTAATGACCTCGCACGACACGGCAGCGATGGCCGTCGGATGGGAGTGGGGTACGGAACAGCTCCGGCTGATCTGGGGCCTGGCGCTCTACACGATGGATCGCGCGCTGCATGAGGACGACCGTGAGGCATGGATCGTCGCCTTCGATGCGGCACTGGCGATCGAGGCGAGGATCGCCCAGCTGCCGAGCCTGCATCACCGCGAGGATGCCGCGCGATTGGGCGTCTGGACGCTCGCACGGATGGGCGATGTGATCGAGCGGCATCCTGATCCCGAGATGATCGCGGCGTTGGCCGCGAGCGTTCAGGCTCACGCGTGGCGGCCGGACCTGGCCGCGACGATCAAGGCCAATCGTCGGACCGCCATCGGCGCAGTCGCTTGGGTCTGCTCGGATCCATCCAATCTGTTTCCATTCTTCGAAAAGGACAGAAGACGGTCGTTCTTGATGAACCAGCCCGGTTGGCACTCGATCCACGACAAGGTCGGCAGTTGGTGGGAGGTCCGTACGCAGATCGCCGACTATTTCGACGCGGTCGAAGCGCAGCAGTCCACGCCGATGTGGTTGCGCCAGCCGGTCCAGTATCCGTCCGACCCGCTGGCCCAAGCCATCCTGGACAACGATGCCTTTGATGCGGTTGCTGAGGTGGGGGCGCGGCTGACCGCCTCCATGCAGATTCCGGGGCTGGCGGAGCGATGCCATGACGAAGCCGTGGCGGGCATGCTTGCCTTGGCTCGATGGCGCCACAAGCGCGGCACCGCGCCTGCATCCGCGGCAGAGTTCGTGCCTGACTTCGCGGCGACTGTGCCGATGGACCCTCGAACGGGGAAGCCGATGACCGTGACGGATGAGCAGCGGCCTGAAGGCCGAGTCTGGGTGCTCCGGCAGGGCGACGACGTGCTGCTGCGGCTGCCTGCGCCGTGAGCGCGGCGATGGGTCGACCATCCGTGGACAGGTCTCCGCGGCCGGCCATGGCTCGGGAACCCATGTTGCACCCAAGTACCCTCCACACCATGCTGCACGCTGCCACATTCATCCTGTCGCTCACCGCCTCAATCGCCTTTGCCCAGGAACCCAAGCTCGAGACGCTGACCCCGACGGCACCGATCGGCGAGGTCACGCTCTACCAAGGCCGCGCGATGGTCTCGCGCATGGCCGCGGCACCTGAGCGCGAGGGGCTTTTCGAACTGCGCTTCACGAACTTGCCGGCTGCGATCGATGCCGACAGCGTGCAGGCGACCGTGAGCGCGCCGAAGGGTGGCGCCAAGCTGCTCGATGTTCGCTTCGAGGCCACGCGGCTGCCCAACGATGCCAACTCGAGTCCTGAACTGAAGAAGGCGATCGAGGACCTGGAGGCGGCGCAGCGAGCGGGGCAGGTGCTTGCGCTGCGTGGGCAACGGCTGAAGGACCAGAACGATCTCCTCAATGCCATCGCCGCCAAGACGGCGACCGAGAGCGCGAAGGACTTTGGCTCCAAGTCGCTTGATCCCGCAGCGCTGGCTGCACAGGTCGAGTGGCTCGGCAAGGCGCGCAGCGACCTGATCGCCGAACGCACGGCGCTCGACGCTGAAACGCTCGCCAATCATCGGCTCGCGTCATCGCTCGATGCCAAGGTCAACGCACTCGGTGGCCGAACGCTCATCGAGCGCACGGCGATCGTCACGCTGGGCAAGTCAAGCGCCGCGCCGGCCGAGGTCACGCTGCGCTACCTCGTGGGCGACGCCACCTGGACCCCCAAGTACGCCGCACGCGCCGACATGGAGGCGAAGACCCTGAGCCTTGAGTACGACGCGCAGATCCTGCAGAACACCGGCGAATCGTGGGACAACATCAAGCTCACGCTCTCCACTGCACAGCCGACGCAGCGCGCCCAGCCCAACGGCGTGGCGCCGATCGTGGTCGATGTGTTCGTGCCGCCGCCCGCCGCCCCCATGGTGGCGGCTAGTGCGCCGGCACCGATGATGGAGGCGGCACCGATGGCACGCAAGGGCCGTGGCAAGCCCGGCGAAGGCGGACTGTTCCGCTCGGGTGGCATGGATCCCGGCAGCACGGGCGAGTTCGACAAGAACGAGGCCTTCGAGGCGCTCTTCGCCGATGCGGTCGCGGTGCAATCGGGCACGGTCGCGAACTTCCCGATCAATCGCGCGGTCACGATCCCCAGCGATGCGCAGAAGGCACGCACGCAGCGCATCGCGACGATCGATCTGTCGCCGACCTTCGTGCATGTCGCGCAGCCAGTCGCCGATCCGGCGGTCTTCATCAAGGCGACGGCCGCGAACTCGTCGCCGTACCAGCTGCTCTCGGGCCCGATCACCGTCTTCCTTGGTGGTGATTCGGTCGGCCGCACGCAGCTTCCCGATCTCTCCGCCGGCAGCGAGATGACCTTCTGGCTCGGCACCGATCGCCGCATCGAAGCCAAGCGCCAGCTCGTGCGCAAGGGCACGGCCGAAAAGGGTGTGTTCGGCAAGAGCGAAGTGACCGAGTGGGAGTACCGCATCGATCTCGTGAACACGCTGCCCGCTGCCGCCACGATCGAGGTCTATGACCGCATGCCGGTCTCGCGCAACGAGCAGGTGAAGGTCGAGCTGCCGAAGGTCACGCCTGCCCTGGCGACCGATGCCAAGTACGTGGCTGATGAGAAGCCGCAGGGGATCCTCAAGTGGCTGGTGACCGTGCCGGCCGCTGCGGCCGCCGGGAAGCCCGGCACGCTGGCGATCGACTGGACCGTGCGCGAGGCGCACGCCCAAGGAACTCAGGTCACGCCGATCCCGGACTGATCGGAACGCTTAGGCGTTGTACGTGTCGAGCGCCTTCTTGCCATAGACGGTCGCAGGGCCGCCGCCCATGAGTACACACACATCGAGCGTGTCCTGGATCTCGGCGAGCGTGGCGCCGGCAGCCTTGGCGGCCTTCGTGTGGTGCACGATGCAGCCATCGCACAGACGGCTGATGCCGCAGGCGAGCGCGATAAGTTCCTTGGTCTTGAGATCGAGCGCGGCGGGGGCGAGCGACGCGGCGTGAAGGCCCTTGAAGGCGGCGGCGGTGGCGGGGGTCATGCCGCTCATTTGACCACGCACTTGGCTTCCATGCCCGCCGCGAAGAGGCTGGGCAGGTCCGTTTCCTGGAAGATCTCGCTGGAATTGTCCATGTAGATCACTTCGCACGCCACGATCTCCACGCAGCGGATCGAGCCGTTGTACCAAGCGTGTCGGAACTTGAAGCCATCGAAGATGCTGCCATCGGGATTGCCCGGGTTGAACGGCCCCGTGCAGGTGAACTCGCGGCGGCCGGCCTTGCGCACGTCGCAGCGGACCGGATCGCCGACGGCGTTGTACGGCTGGGCCTCGAACTTCACGTACTTGATCGTCTTGGTCGATGTGTTCGCCCACGACACCAGGAACGTGACGCCGTCGATCGCGTTGGGCACGCTGATGTTGGCGGCCGTGATGATGACCGGCAGCTTCTCGTTACGGGCGCGGATTTGGTCGGCCTTGTCCAGGCTCGAGCAGGCGGTGGAGAGCACAACGACAGCGAGCGCGAAGAGGACACGGGTCATCGCTCCATCCTAGAAAATGCAGCCTGCGGCCGCGGGATGGCCAGCATCGTGGCTGCTGGGCTTCATGCGATCTTCATGATGTCAAGAAGGCCTCGCGCCTCGTACACTCCGTAGCCCAGCGCAGGCCGCGCCGCAGGAAAGACCACCCATGAACGCCAACACCATCATCTGGACCTACACCGACGAAGCGCCCATGCTGGCGACCTACTCGTTCCTGCCCATCGTCACGACCTTTGCGCAGAAGGCCGGCCTGAAGGTGGTGGTGAAGGACATCTCGCTCGCGGGGCGCATCATCGCGGCGTTCCCCGAGTGCCTGCGGCCCGAGCAGCGGCAGGCCGACGACCTGGCCGAACTGGGCAAGACCTGCCTTACGCCCGAGGCGAACCTGATCAAGCTCCCCAACATCTCGGCGAGCGTGCCGCAGCTGAAGGCGGCCATCAAGGAACTGCAGTCGCAGGGCTACGCGCTGCCGGACTACGTCGATGAACCCACGACCGATGCCCAGAAGGACGCCAAGGCGCGCTACGACCGCATCAAGGGCAGTGCCGTCAATCCCGTGATTCGCGAGGGCAACAGCGATCGCCGCGCTCCGCGCAGCGTGAAGGACTACGCGCGCGCCAATCCACACAAGATGGGCGCGTGGAGCGCAGACAGCAAGGCGCATGTCGCCAGCATGTCGGGTGGTGACTTCTTCGGCAACGAACGATCCGTGACTGTGCCTGCTGCCACGACCGCCCGCATCGAGTTCGTCGGTGCCGATGGCTCGACGAAGGTCATGAAGGACGGCATCAAGCTCAGTGCCGGTGACATCATCGATGGCACCTTCATGAGCAAGGCCGCGCTCGTCCGCTTCCTCGAGGAACAGGTCGCCGATGCGCGAGCGAACGGCACGCTCTTCAGCATCCACATGAAGGCGACGATGATGAAGGTCTCCGACCCGATCATCTTCGGCCATGCGGTGAAGGCGTTCTTCAAGCCGGTCTTCGCCAAGCACGCCGCTGCGCTCGCCAAGGTGGGCGTGGACGTGAACAACGGCTTCGGGGACCTGGTCGCCAAGATCGCCGGGTTGCCGGATGCCGAGCGCGCTGCGATTGAGGCCGACATCAAGGCGGTCTTCGATGGCGGCCCCGCGATCGCGATGGTTGACTCGGACAAGGGCATCACCAACCTGCATGTGCCGAGCGATGTCATCATCGACGCGAGCATGCCCGCGATGATCCGCGAGGGCGGCCGCATGTGGAACGCGCAGGGCAAGACCCAGGATGCCAAGTGCGTGATCCCGGACCGCGCCTACGCCGGTGTGTACGAGGCGGTCTTTGAGGACTGCAAGGCGCATGGCGCGTACGACCCGAAGACGATGGGCAGCGTGCCCAACGTCGGCCTGATGGCGCAGAAGGCCGAGGAGTACGGCAGCCACGATAAGACCTTCGAACTCAAGGTTGCCGGCACCATGCGCGTGGTCGATGCATCAGGCGCTGTGCTCATGCAGCACACCGTCGAGGCCGGCGACATCTGGCGCGCCTGCGTCACGACCGATGCCGCGATCAAGGACTGGGTCAAGCTTGCAGTCACGCGTGCCCGCGCAAGCGGCTTGCCCGCGGTCTTCTGGCTCGATGCCAAGCGCCCGCACGATGCCGAGCTCATCCGCAAGGTGCAGGCGTACCTGCCGCTTTACGACACGAACGGCCTGGAGTTCCACACGCTCGATCCCAAGTCGGCCTGCGCGTTCAGCCTCAAGCGCATTCGCCAGGGCTTGGACACCATCAGTTGCACCGGTAATGTGCTGCGCGACTACCTGACGGACCTCTTCCCGATCCTTGAGCTGGGCACGAGCGCGAAGATGCTCTCGATCGTGCCGCTCATGGCCGGCGGCGGCCTCTTCGAGACGGGCGCCGGTGGCACCGCACCACGCCACATCCAGCAGTTCCTGCAGGAAAACAGCCTGCGCTGGGATTCGCTGGGCGAATTCATGGCGCTCGGGGCGAGCTTGGAGCACATGGCGCTCGTCACCGGCAGCACGCGCGCCAAGGCGATGGCCGAGGCGATGGACTGGGCCGTCGGCCAGTACTTGGTCAACAACAAGGCGCCGCAGCGCAAGGTCGGCGACCTCGACAATCGAGGCAGCCACTTCTATGTCGCGCTCTACTGGGCGCAGGCGCTCGCGAAGCAGACGACCGATCCTGCGCTGGCGAAGGCCTTCGCCGGTCTCGCTGCAGACCTGACCGCGAATGAAGCGACGATCGTCGGCGAGCTCAACGCCGCGCAGGGCACGCCCGTCGATATCGGTGGCTACTTCCACCCCGATTGCGCGAAGGCTGATGCAGCGCTTCGGCCAAGCCAGACGCTGAACGCGATCCTCAAGGGCCAGGCGGTCGCCGCGCTGGCCTGAGCCCGTGGCACCAGAGTCACCAGTCGCCGCGATCGAGCGCCTGCTCCGAGAGGGGCGAGCGCTTGACGCGTTGGCGGTGGCCGAGCCGCTCGCTGCGAAGAACCCGCGCATGCTGCAGGCATGGCTGGGCGTGGCGCGCGCGAAGCTGCACTTGGGCTGGATCGCCGAAGCCGATGAAGCACTCGAACGGCTCGATGCGTTCGCTGCGTCTGATCCGCAGGTTGCGCTGCTGCGTGGGCTCGTGCACCAGCGGCTCGGGCGCATCGATCAGGCTGCCGATCGCTTGCGCGCGGTGGCGACCGGCCGCTCGCTGCAAGCCGTCGAGGCCAGCGTGGCGCTCGGTGAGCTCTTCTGATTCGCGCATCGGCACGATGAACTGCGGTCGTGGCTCGCCTCGGCTGGCCCGGCGTGGGCACACGATCCGCGCGCGGCGCTGTTGCAGGCTCGCCTGCTTGGACGGAGCGATCCGGCCGCCGGAGAACTCCCAATCGTCCTCAAGATGGAGGATGTACTTGGTTTCCACTGTTCGGTACATCGCGTCTACCGCGGCATGATGTCCCTGCCTGCTTGAATGTGCGACGATGGTCGCTTGGGGAATGTGAGCCAGGAGCACCTGATTCGACTCAGCGTCCCCGAAGTCGTTGACTGCAACAAAGCGCACGCCGCCGAAGTTTGCTAGGCTCGCCAGGGTCCGGGCCAGGAGAGCGGGCCTACGCCCCATCGTAAGGCAAATCGTGAAGTCTCCTCGTAGGTTTGTCGGCACAGGGTCGTGACAGTAGTACAGCTCTGGAAAGCTGTTCCTAGGTAGTGGGAAATCTCCTCCATGATGGGAGCCGAGGCGGCGTCAATCCAACAAAGACACCACGATCGCAAGCTTTCGTACGGTTTCAATCAGTGCAGCATTCAGTGAATCGATTGAACAATCTCTTGCCCGGCTTGCACCTTTGGGCTGCAACTGTGTGGATTGTTGGCGCGTTGCTCGCGCCTCCGCTCGAGGGGGCGGCCTACGCCGTGCTTGCGGCGGTGGCGCTGGTCCGATGCAGGGCATTCGTGGGGATGCTGTCGGTCCATCCGCGTCTGCGGTTCGTGGTGGTGACCTACGCAGCTGTCCTTTTCTGGGCGTTTCTATCCATGGCTTGGTCGCCAGACGGTGCGGAGGGAAAGGTGTACGCGCGCATCATGATCGTGCCAATCTTCGTGGTTCACGCTGGACTGACGCGCGAGGCCATGGCGAGAATTCTGTTCTGGCCCGGTGCAATCTGGTCGGTGATCCTTGTCGCGGCTTGGCTGGGCATACCTGTGCCATCGCTGATTATTCCCGATCACCCGTCAAAGACAGTACTTGGGCTTGTCATGCTGGGATGCGTGGCATTCTCAGGTGCTTTTGATTGGAAAGCAGTGAGAAGCTGGTCACACTGGTGTCTGAAGATCCCCACTTGGTTTGCTGGTGCCGCTGTGGCGGGCTCACGCACTGGTGTCGTGGCCGTACTCAGCGGCTCGCTGCTCGGATTCGCCCTGACACGACGATCGATACGTCACACCCTTCGAACAATCATGCCGCTGGCCGTTGTATTCGTCGTGATTGCGGGTGCTCTTGGGTTTACGCCAGTGGGCAAAAAGGCTCTGGCGTACCTGCCCTCCCTGACCGACACGTCGGCGGTCACACGAAGCATTGCCGACCGGTTGGACAAGACGCTGAGTTCCAGGCTTGCTCTATGGGATTGGACGATGACAGCATGTTCCCATGTCTTCGTTGGACATGGAGCATTGAGTTGGCCGCGTGACTTTCAAGCTGCGATGACGGAGAAGAAGCCACGCCTCACGATCGTGACGAGCATCAATCCAGGAGCAGAATCGCTGAATCATGCGCACAGCATCCTGATACAGATGATGTACGAGCAGGGACTGATTGGTGTTGCGCTGCTCATTGGATTTGCGGCGGCGGTCGGAAATCTCGCGTGGAATCGCCGCGATACTGCATCAGGTGCGTTGCTCATAGTCGTTGGGCTGGCTATTGCGATCATGAGTCTCACCGAGGGCGCGCTCTTGACACGATCGTCGGCGGCCATGTTCACCATCCTGATCGGGCTATGTTCAGTCGATTCCACCGCGCCGGAACTTCGCTGACCCGACTTGCCAGCGGTTGATCCATTGCCATGCCTTCCGAAGCACCCAAGGCCTGTGGTTGTTGACCCACGTCTCGTAGTGTGCGTCAGCCCGGGGATCATCCTCCGCACGCTGCAGATCGATAAATGCGTCGACCGACGCACAAGTGAGACGATTGCACCATGGCGATGGCCGGGCGACATGCGTTGCATCAATCCCATCGCCGATGTTGTTGATCAGGTTCACCGGCGGGAGGACACATCGTGCATCGCGCAAGAAGTGCGCCAAAGTCCACTGGTGGTCCCAGGTCGTTGGGTGTCGCTGCCTCGCCACATGCAAAAAACGACGAGACCAGTAGTGCGCAGATCGACTATCGAGCCCCGGAAGCATCAGTTGGGGGTCATTTGCGGCCGTCTGCCACCAAGAGATGTCGAAGCGATAGTGGCTCCAGGCGCGCTTCCAACTTGCCCAGCCCCAGACATTGAAGAAGCGACTCAGCGTGTGCGACGGCGCGCCGGGACGCGCTGATGGGGCGCACCGGCTGCCAAGCACGCTCATGACACGGTCATCCCCGGCAAAGGCTCGTAGCGAGCGCGTGGCGAACGGGATGAAGCCGGGCGCGGGAATGCAATCATCCTCAAGGATGATGCCGGCGGGGACATGGTCGAAGAACCAGCCTATGGCACCGGAGACGGCTCGGCCGCAGCCCTCATTGCGTTCCAAGAACCGTGTTTGGACCTCGCAAGGCCACGGCGGGTCGCTCAGAAGCCTTCGTACTGCCTCGCAGCGGGCGGAATCCTGCGGATGAGTGTGCTCATTCCTCGGTCCGTCGGCGGCGACGAACAGTTGCCGAGGACGACAGGACTTGAGGGCCTCGAGCAGCCGTTGCAGAGGCTCAACTCGATTGAACGCCAGAATGAGAATGGGTGCGCTCTCGGGGTGCACCAGTGAACTGTAGCCTCGGACTCGTTCCGAGCTGGGCCTAGGTTGCGCGCGAAAGCGCGCGATGACCCGTATGCTCACTCCGGGCATGAACGTCAACCCGCTCGATTATCTGGTGTCGCTGCTCAGCCTCGGTCGGCGCCGATTGAGTCCGACGGAGTATCGATACGCGCGATGGTCATTTGCGCAGAACGGTGAGGATGTATTTCTGCTTTCGCAATACGCCGATCCGTCCTACGCGGGCTTCTTCGTGGATGTCGGAGCGCATGACCCAATTCGGTTTTCGAACACTGCCCTGTTGAGCAAGCGCGGGTGGCGAGGCATCAACATCGACCCGGTTCCGCACGTCATCAGGCGATTTCGCAAAGTGCGGCCACGTGACATCAATCTGGAGCTTGCAATCTCTGATCGGAGTGGCGAGCAGGAGTTGATGCTGTACCGTGAACCCGCTTTCAACGGGCTTCGAGGGTGGGGGTGGTCTGCGTCGGACCGAGCCGACAGCCCTGAGTCGATTGGGTCGATCAAGGTAAGGACCGCCCGCCTCGATGAGGTGCTTGGCGAGCATTGCCCTGCCAACCAGGTCATTGATGTTCTGTCCGTTGACTGCGAGGGACACGATGAGGTGGTCCTGGCCTCGAACGACTGGAATCGGTTTCGACCTTGGTTCGTTCTCGTTGAGGATTTTAGAGATGATCAGGAGTCGACCATTCTGCAGAGCATGCAAGCCCACGGCTACAGGTCGGTGACTCGTCTTGGGTGGACTCGCGTGTTCAAGCGCATTGCGTGAGTCGCTGCAATCCGCGGTCAGCCACCCTCAGCTGCCCGCACCAGCCGCTGCGCCGCGCTGCTTGGCCACGCGCTCGACCTGGTCCAGGTACGACTGGATGTTCTCGCGCGGCTTGACCTGCTGCGCTGCACGCAGCAAGGGGAGCGCCTCGGCGTACTTGCCTTGGCTCACGAGCA
>VGXJ01000013.1 GCA_016873375.1 Phycisphaerae bacterium | reverse complement strand
TGTCTCGGCGTTCCTGCAAATCTTGGATCAGGTGAGCGATTCGAACGTGCTGGCCCGTCCCAGCGTCACCTGCCTGAACCGCCAGCGCGCGCGGGTCAACGTGGGCGAACGCGTGGCGTACCTGAGCACGACCGTCAACGACAACGTGAGCGTGCAGACCGTCGAATTCCTCGATGTGGGCATCCAGCTTATGTTCCGGCCCTTCATCACGGATGATGGGATGATCCGACTGGAGCTCTCACCGAGTGTGAGCGACTACAAGCTACAGAATCTGACGTACAACGGCGAGGAGTATCAGGTTCCCAATGAATTCAAGCAGGAAGTGAAGACCAACGTCCGGGTGCGCGACGGCCAGACGGTGGTGCTCGGTGGGCTCTTCCGCGAGACGATCATCAGCAATCGGCGGCAGACGCCGTACGTGTCGGACATTCCGGTCCTTGGCGATGCCCTGACCGGCCAGGATGACATCGTGAGGAAGTCGGAGATCCTCTTCCTCGTCACGCCCACGCTCATGGGCGATGAGAAGTCGAGCGCCGAGGGCCGCGCCGCGCTGCAGTTCAGTGAATCGGTACGCGTGGGTGCGCGCCAGGGGCTGCTGCCCTTCACCCGCGAGCAGCTGGTCTTCAACCACCAGGTCAAGGCCGAAGAGGCGCTTCGCAACGGTGATGCGGCCAAGGCGCTCCATCACGCGGAGAGCGCGCTGCGCCAGGACAGCGTGCTGCCGGCCATGATGCGGATCCGTGAAGGTGCGGCCGTGACCGTTCCGGGTGGTTGGCGCGAACAAATGGACCTGCTGCTGCAGGACACCGCCATTCCGCAGTTACACGCCGAACCTTCGCCGCAGCAGTTCGCACCGCCTGCTGCACCCACGACGCCCGTCAACGGAGGCACGCGATGATGAACAGTTGTCCACGCGGTTCGATGCTGCTCGTCGCTGGTCTGTGCGCCATCCTTGGCGCAGGTTGCCATGGCCCGACGACACGCGGCATCGAGAATCGCCGCGCCGCAAACGATCGTTTCGACCGCGCCGGCGCCCAGATCGCCTACGACCAGGCCCAGCAATCCCTGATCAACGGCCAGTACAAGCTGGCGCTCGACACGATCGACCAAGGCATCCGGCGGTTCCCCCAAGACGCGTCCTACCTGGCACTGCGGGGCCGGATCCAGCAGGAAATGCGGCAGTACGAGGGTGCGCAGCGCACCTTCGAGTATGCGCTGTCGATCGATCCGACCTGCCATGAATGCCTGTACTACCTCGGCGTGGAGGCGCAACGGCGTTCGGATGACGTGGCTGCCCTGGCTCGATACGACGCCGCGTGGTCGCTCGAGCCATCACGACTGCAGTACGCAGCGGCAGGCGTGGAGTGCTGCCTCGCCATGGATGACCTCGCAGGTGCAGAGGAGCGCTTGTGCACGGCGGACCAGTTCTTCGGCCAAGCAGCAGCCCTCAGTGCCTTGCGTGCAGAGCTTCACGCACTGCAAGGCGATGAGGTGCGTGCCCTGCAGCACGCGCGTCAGGCTGCCCTGCAGTCAGGCAACGGCCTTGCCGAAGAGTCGATCTGGCGCATGTTCCGCGCAGGCGACTGGCGTGGGTGCCTTGATGCGCTGGCCAAGCCGGCGGCTGCGGAACTCGCCGAACGCGAGGACATGCAGCGCCTTCGCGCGCGATGCCTCATGATGACCGGTGCAGCCGCTGCAGCCCGAGATCAGCTCGTGACGGCAGAGCTCTCCATGCGCGAAGCCACGCCGGAGCACATGGTGCTGCTCGGCCAAGCCGCGTGGGCGTGTGGCGATTGGGCCCGCGTAGAGCGCTCCGCGGCGTGGCTCATGGCTCGACAACCGGATGCGGCCGACGGCTACGTGCTCGCTGCGGGCGCCGCCTTCGCCCGGGGTGAACTCGATCGCACGAACGGGTACCTCGACCGAGTGGATTTCCTCGAACCCGGTCGTTCGGTGGTCGCCAGCCTGCGTCGCAAGGTCCTTGCGAGCCAGATTCTGGCGGCCGGAACCTATAACCCCGCTGAACCACAGCCACTGCCGGTGGTGAGTGCCGCAGCCTCGGGAGTTGCGATCGCTCCCTCCGCGGCGGCTGCCCCGACCATCCGGCAGTCGACCGGGACCCCACTCGTCGCTGCATCCCCTTCGCAATCGGCTCAGATTCCATTTGCCGAGTGAGGCTTCGGGCCTATCTTTCAGCGACCGTCATTCCGTGACTTGGGTGCATTCCGCCCCGGGTTGGCCATTCGTCTCGAACCAAGTTCCAGAGGAGATCGATCCGTGAAGACCTTCATCCTGTCGGCGGCTGCCCTCGCTTGTGCGGCTTCGGCCCATGCCCAGATCGTTGTCGATGGCACCCTGGATCCCACCGGGTACGGCCCTGAACTCTGGGCGCAGGACACCGCGACGCAGTTCGGCAACGCGACCGACGGTCTCGCCGGCCAGTGCAACGGCAGCGAGATCAACAACCTGCACGCGTCCCTCGATGTGCAGGGCGGATTCCTCTACCTGTTCATTGGCGGCAACCTCGAGTCGAACTTCAACAAGTTCGAGCTCTTCATCGACTGCGCGCCGGGTGGGCAGAACACGGTGCGCGCCGACAACCCCGACGTCGACTTCAACGGCCTCAACCGCATGGGCGTTGATGCCAACAACCCCGGCCTGACCTTTGATGCCGGCTTCGAAGCCGACTTCTACGTCACCACGACCAACGGTGGTGGCCCGATCACCTGCTACGCGAACATCGCGCAGATGCTCACCACGGGCGGCGGCTCGGGCGGCTACATCGGCAGCGCCGCGCCGGGCTCGGCCATCGTGAGCCAAGTAGGTGTCGAGATCGCCACCAACAACAGCAACACGGCTGGTGTGCCCGCGTACGACGGCACGACGACCACCGGCAGCGGCTCCGGCTGCAGCACGGGCATCGAAGTGAAGCTGCCGCTGAACATCATCGGTTACCCCGGCACGGGCGACATCAAGGTCATGGCCATGGTCAATGGCGGTGGCCACGACTACCTGTCGAACCAGTTCACC
This sequence comes from Phycisphaerae bacterium, assembly GCA_016873375.1. Classification (GTDB taxonomy): domain Bacteria; phylum Planctomycetota; class Phycisphaerae; order Phycisphaerales; family SM1A02; genus SYIB01. The sequence continues at coordinate 12,580 of VGXJ01000013.1, read as the reverse complement.
GGTGGCTGCAACGGCTGCCCCAACCTGGCTGAGCCGCGCCTGGTGAACTTCGAGGCCATCCCCGGCGTGCAGTTCGTGACGGTGTCGGCGGGTGGCGGCGGCAATTCCTGCCCGGCAGACCTCGATAATGACGGTGAAGTGGGCGGTGCCGACCTCGGCGTGCTGCTGGCTGGCTGGGGCGGAGCGTCGCCCGACCTTGACGGCGATGGTTCGGTGGGCGGCAGCGATCTGGGTGCCATGCTCGCCGCATGGGGGTCGTGCCAGCCCTGAGTCGCTGACCTGTACCTCGGGAATCTCCAAGGGTCCCCGTTGCGGGGACCCTTGCGTTTTTTTGATCGCAAAGTGGCGCGCCCCGAGCCCCAGCCTAAACTTCGCAGCCATGATGGCCCGCACCCTGACGACGGTCGCTGCCGCGCTCGCCTGCGCCGCTTCCGTGATGGCGCTTCCGCCATCCACGCGGCCGGGGATCGGCGCGATTCCGTATTCGGCGGCGGGGCAATACGGAACCACCTTCCGCGTCTTCGCGCCGTTCGCGGACAGCGTTGCTGTCGGCGGCACCTTCAACGGCTGGAACTCGACGCAGTATCCGCTGAGCAACGAGTTCAACGGCTACTGGAGCGGCGATGTGCCGTTCGTGACCGCCGGGCAGCGCTACAAGTTCTTCGTGAAGCGCGGCACCAGTTCGGCCTGGCGGAACGACCCGCGCGCGCGCGACCTCACGAGCTCGGTCGGCGATTCGGTGATCTACAACCCGGCTTCCTACACGTGGCAGCACCAGTTCACGATGCCGCAGTGGCGCAAGCTCGTGATGTACGAGATGCACCCCGGCGCGTTCTTTGCTCCCACGGCGGGCACCCCCGGAAGCTTCGCCACCGTTCGCCAGAAGCTGCAGCACCTGCAAGACCTTGGCGTGAACGCGATCGCGCTCATGCCCATCAATGAGTTCCCCGGCGACTACTCATGGGGCTACAACCCGTCGTACCCGTACAGCGTCGAGAGCGCGTATGGATCGCCGAACGACCTCAAGGCCCTCATCGACGACGCGCACTCGCGCGGCATCGCCATCATGGGCGACGTGGTCTTCAACCACATCGGCCCCAACGACATGGACCTGTGGCGATTCGACCACTGGTACTCGGGCACGGGCGGCGGCAGTTACTTCTTCAACGACTTCCGCTTGAACACGCCGTGGGGCAACACGCGCCCTGACTACACGCGCGGCGAAGTGCGGACGTACATCAAGGACAACTGCATGATGTGGCTGGAGGAGTTCCGGATGGACGGACTCCGCATGGATGGCACGAAGTACATCCGACGCACCGACCAGAACGGCGTGGATATCCCCGAGGGCTGGTCGCTCCTGCAGTGGATCAATGACTCGGTCGATGCCACCGCGCCATGGAAGTTCATGATCGCCGAGGACATGGACCTGAATCCATGGCTCGGCAAGACGACCGGCGAGGGCGGAGCCGGCTTCGACAGCCAGTGGGATCCAGGGTTCTTCCCCAACATTCGTGGCAACCTGATCACCTCCAACGACGCTGACCGCAACATGTTCGCGGTCAAGGATGCGATCCTCTACGGATACAACGGCCAGATCGAGCAGCGGATCATCTACACCGAGAGCCACGACGAGGTCGCCAACGGCAAGCAGCGCGTGCCGAGCGAGATCTGGGCGAGCAATCCCGGCAGCTGGTTCAGCCGCAAGCGCTCGATGCTCGGCGGCGCGATCGTGATGACGAGCCCCGGCATCCCGATGCTGTTCCAAGGGCAGGAGTTCCTGGAGGACGGCTGGTTCCAGGACAGCGATCCGCTCGATTGGAGCAAGGCCACGACCTACGCCGGCACGCTGCGCCACTACACGGACCTGATCAAGCTCCGCAAGAACGACTACGGGTGCACCGAGGGGCTGTCTGGCCAGAACACCAACGTGTTCCACCTCAACAACTTCAACAAGGTGCTCGGCATGCACCGTTGGTCGAGCGGCGGCCCGGGCGACGATGTGGTGGTGGTCTTCAACTTCAGCACCAACCCGATCTCGAACTACCGCATCGGCCTGCCGCGCGGCGGACTCTGGCGCTGCATCTTCAATGGTGACTGGGTGGGCTACGGCAGCGACTATGCCAATCAGCCGTGCTTCGACACCACGGCCAACGGCGTGGCCTGGGACGGCCTTGGCCAGAGCGGCCTGATCAGCTTGGGCGCCTATTCCTGCGCGATCTTCACGCAGGGAACCTGCACCTACCCGCCGCCGCCCGGCAACCCCGCGGACCTTGATGGGTCGGGGACCGTGGATGGTGGCGATCTTGGCATCCTCCTGGGCAACTGGGGCGGCACCGGTCTGGGTGACTTGGACGAGGATGGCACCGTGAACGGCGCCGACCTTGGCATGCTGCTCAGTGCTTGGGGAAGCTGAGTCGAGTGGTGATCGGCCAGGGCACCGGTTGGCGCTTGCTGGCGCTTGTTCCACGCGTGCACCGCGGCCAGCTGCTCCACGAGCCTGCCTGAGGCTGCAGGGATCATTCGGCCCGCTGGCCTTCACCATCGAAGACGTGGACGATGCTTGGCATGCCCAGCGTGATCGACTCGCCTTCGCGCATGGCGCGAGCTGAGTCGGTCGGCACGCGCGCATTGAGCCGTGCGCCGCTCGACTCGACGAGCACATCGGCGCGGTCGCCGAGAAACTCGATCGACTGAACCGTGCCGCGGAAGGGGCCATCGGCCACGGGCACGAGCGTGTCGGGCCGGATCCCGATGGCGGCCCGCGCGGTGACGAGCGTGATGCCGGCAGGCAGCGTGATGCGACCGCCAGCCCATCGAAGTGCGAGACCGTTGCCATCGCGCTCCACATCGCCTTCGACGAAGTTCATCGTCGGCGTGCCGATGAATCCGGCGACGAAACGGTTGACCGGTCGATCGTAGAGCTCGGAGGGCGAACCGATCTGCTGCACCAGGCCATCTTTCATCACCACGATGCGGTCGGCAAGCCCCATGGCCTCCTCCTGGTCATGCGTCACGTACATCATGGTCGCGCCGAGCCGCCGATGGAGGATGCGCAGTTCCGTGCGCATCTCGCCACGAAGCTTCGCATCGAGGTTCGAGAGCGGCTCGTCGAAGAGGAAGACCGCAGGATCGCGCACGATCGCGCGGCCCACGGCGACGCGCTGGCGCTGGCCGCCGGAGAGTTCGCGCGGCATGCGCTGCAGCAGGGGGCGCAGGCCAAGCAGGCCGGCTGCCTCGTCGACGCGGGCCTGGATCCGAGCGCTCTCCGCGCGGCGCTCCGCGGCATACGCCGGACTCAGCAGCGACCGCAGCAGGCTGCCATGGCGTCGGCGGCGCTCGAGGCCGAAGGCCATGTTGCGGCCCACGGTCATGTGCGGATAGAGCGCGTAGTTCTGGAAGACCATCGCGATGTCACGATCGCTCGGGGCGATGTCATTGACCACGCGCCCGCCGATGGAGATGGTGCCCTCGCTGATCTCCTCAAGGCCGGCCACCATGCGCAGGGTGGTGCTTTTCCCGCAGCCCGACGGGCCGACGAGCACGATGAACTCGCCGTGGCGTACATGCAGGTCAACGCCCTGCACTGCGCGCACGCCGCCGGGATAGACCTTGCCGACCGACTTGAGGATGACCTCTGCCATGGGTGCCTTTCGTATCAGCCCTTGACGGCGCCTCGGGCGAGTCCTTCGACGAACTGCCGCTGCGCCGCGATGAAGAGAAGGATGCAGGGAAGCATCGTGACGAGGCTCGCTGCCATGAGCAGGTGCACATCGTCGAGCCCGCCGTACTGGTTGCGGAAGCTGTTGAGCGCGACCGCGAGCGTGGACTGCTCCTCGGCATGCAGGTAGACCAGCGGCCCCATGAAGTCGTTCCATGTGCCGATGAAGGTGAAGACCGCGCAGATCGCCGTGACCGGGCGGCACAGCGGCAGGATCACCGTCCACCAGATGCCGATCCAGCCGTGGCCATCGACCTTGGCGGCCTCGACCAGGCTCTCGGGCACCTGCACGATGAACTGCCGGTACATGAAGATGAAGAAGGCGTTGCCGAAGAAGGCTGGCACCGCCAACGGAAGGATCGTGTCGATCCAGCCCAGGCCGCGGAAGAGCAGGAAGAGCGGGATCAGCGTGACCTGCCCGGGCAGCATCATCGTGGCGAGCATCAGCGTGAAGAGCGCTCCGCGTCCGCGCCAGCGCAGGCGTGCAAAGGCGAAGCCCACGAGGCTGCTGCTGAGCACGGTCCCGATCACGACCAGCGTGGTCACGACGATCGAGTTGGCCAGCGCGTTGACGAAACCGACCCATGGTTCGCTGCCCATCTCCGCAAGCGCCTCGGCGTAGTTGCCCCACTGCGGATCGGCGGGCCAGAGCGCCACGCCATCCTGGCCCGTCATGGCCGCACCGGCGCGCTTGGGGGTCTCGAGGCTCACGACCACCATCCACCAGAGCGGGAAGAGGAAGACGACCGAGCCTGCGGCAAGCAGGGCGGACTGCAACCAGGGGCGGAGCGACTTCATCGCGGCGCCCCCTCGTGGTGGACGAAGCGCGAGCTCGTGCGCATGAGCACCACCGTGAGCACGAGCACCATGGCCAGCAGCAGCCACGCCATCGCACTCGCGTAGCCCATCTCGTAGAACTCGAAGGCCTGGTTGTAGAGGTAGAGCACGTAGAAGCGCGTGAGGTTGTTCGGATCACCACCGGTCATCACGAACGCCTGCGTGAAGACCTGGAAGCTGCCGATGACGGCCATGATCACATTGAAGAGGATCACCGGGCTGAGCATCGGCAGCGTCACGCTGACGAAGCGGCGCAGGCGGCCCGCACCATCGATCGAGGCAGCTTCGTGCAGATCGATCGGCACCTGCTGCAGCCCCGCGAGGTAGACCATCATCGTGCCGCCCATGAACCAGAAGCTCATGATGGCGAACGCGGGCGCGCCCCAGATGGCGGCGTCGGCCTCGAACCACTCCGGCGGGACGAGGCCGGTCGGGCCGGCGCCGAACCACGACAGCACGGCATCCATCCCGCCGATGATGCCACCGAGCATGCGGTTCATGAGTCCGCCGTCGGCATCGAACACCCAGCGCCAGAGCACGCTCACACCGACGCCAGCGAGCACGCTCGGCAGATACCAGGCTGCGCGCCAGAGCGCGATGCCGCGGACCTTGAGGTTCATGAGCATGGCCGCGCCGAGCGCGATGGCCTGCCCGAGCGGGACGGCGATGAGCGCGTAGTACAGCGTGACGCGCAGCGAGGTCCGCAGGCGCGCATCGTCGGTGAGCAGGCGCTCGTAGTTCGCCAGTCCGGCGAACTCGGCTTCTTCCAGCGTGCTGACGCCCTTCCAGCGGGCGAGCGACAGCACGAGACTCATCACGACGGGAAACGCCATGAACGCCAGGAATCCGATGACCCACGGCGAGGCAAGCAACCATCCTGCGCGTTCCTCGGCGCGATGGGCGCTCGAACCCTTCGATGAGCGCATCCACCAGATGAACCACGCGGTCGCGGCCGCCAGCGCGGCAAGCCCCGCCATGGCCAGGCCGCGCCACGGCATGGGAGCAAGATCCGCCTTCGCCAGCGGAGACTGGCTCTCGCTCGTCCAATCACGCAGGAAGGTGTCGATGGCTTCGCGCACGCTGATCGTGCCTGTCTTCAATGCGGCATCCATCGTGCTGGCGAAGAGCGATTCGAACTGCGGGTTGACCGGCCACTCCACGACCTGCGCGCGCTCCGCAGCGAGCAGATAGCCCGCATCGTTCGCGGGTTCCTGCGTTGGATCGCTGAACTCCGGGCCCATCGCGGCACCCTTGCGCGTGGGAATCGCAAGGCCAAGCTTGGCCAAGTCGCGCTGGCTGCGGTCATCAGTCATCCACTTGACGAGCTTCCAGGCCTGATCAGGGTGCTTGCTGCGCGAGGCGATGCTCCACGAGACCGTGAGGACGATGTTCGAGGCCACCGCACCGCGCGGAAGCGGACGGAAATCCCAGCGGAAGCCGCCGGGCTCGCCGGCAGGCGGGATCTTGCGGTAGCTCGGCACCACCCAGCGGCCGAAGGGCCCCGCCATGCCCACCTTGCCCGAGAGGAACACGCTCGAGCCGGTGGCGATCTTGCTCTTGCCGCTCGTGAGCGTGTTGTCCTCGTCGTGGCGCCAGGCGCGCAGGCGCTCGAGCGCTGCGACGGCGCGAGGATCCTCAATCGTGAGCTCGTCGAAATCCGCGCCCTTCACATCCACGCCTTCCGTCATGAGGTACGCACGCAGCATCGCCGCCCAGGTCACGAACTCGCTGCCGGTCGCATCGGGGAGCTGGCCGATGGTGCGGGCGGCTGCAATGAAGTCATCCCACGTCCAGTCGTTGCCGGGCACGGATACGCCTGCTCGCTCGAACAGGTCCAGGTTCAGGTAGAAGCCGACGGTCGTGAAGTCCTTGGGGATCCCATAGAGCGCGCCCCGGCCGCTCGCGGTGCCGTCGAAGCGGAAGGCATCGACCGTGGCCGGGTAGAAGTCGGCGAGGTCGATCGCCGTCGGATCGTTCGCAGCACGGTCCGCATCGAGGAACGGCTCGAGCGGGCGGATGAGACCGATGTCGGCGAAGCTCGGCACGCGTTCATTGCCGACATAGAAGACATCCGGCGGCTCGCCGGCAGCGAGCATCGTCATCAGCTTGGTGTAGAAGCTGCCGGCATCGCCGGGGTTGACGCGGCGCACGCGAATGCCGGGGTTGGCGGATTCGAAGGCGCGCAGGCTCGCATCGACGATCTGGTCCTCTTCCTGGCCGCCGTCGCCCGACCAGTGCATGACGACCAACTCGGTGCGCCCATCCATGCCACCCGATCGGTTCCATTCGCGCACGGCAACATGGAGGAACGCCCACGCGATGACCAGTCCGACGATGGCGATGGCTCCGCGGCGCAGCCATGAGCCAAGACTCGTGCGACCATCGCGGAGCATCGTTCTAGTATAGGAAAACCGCATGTACGCCCGGCCGTTCATCATCGCCCTCGGCTGCAGCGTGGTGGCTCCGCCCTTCCCGCCGCAGGTGCCGATGGCCACGAGCGAACTTGCTGCGCCGCGCCTGCCGACATCGATCGATGCCACGCGCGGCACCGACGGCATCTGGCAGGTCGAACTCTCGTATCGACCACCCGCACCCATCGACTCGGTGATGGTGGCGGGCGACTTCAACCGTTGGAATCCATCGTCCACCCCGATGCAGCGCGGCGCCGATGGCGTCTGGCGTGCGCGCATCGGCGTGGATGGCACGGTGCGCTACAAGTTCGTCCAGACGCGCAGCGGAAACCTCGAGTGGATCACCGATCCGGCGAACCAGGACCGAGAGCCTGATGGGCACGGTGGATTCAATGCGGTGCTGCGCCTGGGTGCGCAGGCTGCACTCCACTCGGCGCGTGGCGTGCGCGGTGATGGTCGCATCGAGGCTGCCGCCATCCTGCACGACGCGCGGACCCCGATGGGCGCCAGTGCGCTTGCCGACGGCAGCGTGCGGGTGCGCGTGCGTACCCTGGCCCACGATGTGGAGCGCGTGCGCGTGGCCGCCGACGGCGTGGACTGGATCGACCTTTCGCCCGAACCGACTCGAGGCGCGTTCACGTGGTGGTCAGGCTGCGTGGCAGCGCTGCGCGGAACGCCGTATACCTTTCTTCTCACCGATGGAACCATGACCGTGCGAGATCCCATGACGTATGCGCTGGCGCCCGCGCCGGCCTTCACCACGCCTGAATGGGCCAAGCACGCGATCTGGTACCAGGTCTTTCCCGAGCGTTTCCGCAACGGCGATGCGGCGAACGACCCGCAGCCCGTGCGGCCTTGGCGCAGCTCGTGGTACGAGCCGAGCGAGTGGGAAGGGAAGGATGGCCAGACCTTCTTCAACCACTTCGTGTTCTCGCGAAAGTACGGCGGCGATCTGCAGGGGCTGCGCTGGGCTCTGCCTTACCTCAAGTCGCTGGGGATCAACGCGATCTACCTCAATCCGGTCTTCCAGGCTCGCACGGCCCACAAGTACGACGCCACGAACTATCTGCATGTCGATGAGCACTTCGGCGTGAAGGGCGACTATGCGGTGGCCGAGGCGAAGGAGGACCTGCTCGACCCGTCGACCTGGACCTGGACCCCGACCGATCGGCTCTTCCTTGAGTTCCTCAAGGAAGCGAAGTCGATGGGCATGCGCGTCATCATCGATGGCGTCTTCAACCATGTGGGCACCGAGCACCCGGCGTTCAAGGATGTGCAGGCGAAGGGCAGGCAGAGCCGCTTCGCCGACTGGTTCGAGATCACCTCGTGGGAGCCGTTCGTCTACCAGGGTTGGGCTGGTTTCGGCGAATTGCCTGCGTTCCGCAAGGACCAGGACGGCCTGGCCAGCCCATCGCTGCGCAAGCATCTGATGGACCTGACCCGACGATGGATGGATCCCGATGGCGACGGCGATCCCAGCGATGGCGTGGATGGCTGGCGCCTCGATGTCCCGCAGGAGGTGCCGATCGGCTTCTGGCGCGAGTGGTGCGCGCATGTCCGATCGATCAATCCTCAGGCGTACATCGTGGGCGAGATCTGGACGGTCGAGCCGGAGTGGGTCGATGGCCGCTGCTTCGATGCACTCATGAACTATCCGTTCGCGAAGGCCGTGCTGCCGTGGCTGGCCAAGGGCAAGGACGCGATTCCCGTGAGCGAGATGGATGGCAGGCTCGCTGAACTGCGTCGTTCGTATGCGGACCAGGTCACCTACGCCGCGCAGAACCTGTTCGACAGCCATGACACCGATCGCTTGGCGAGCATGCTCCTGAACCGCGACCTGGCCTTCAAGGCCGGCAGCCGAGAGCAGGAGAACGCGACCTACCTCGGCACGAAGCCCGGTGCGCCGGAGTACGCGCGCATGCGGCTGGCCGCGCTGATCCAGATGACCCACCCCGGTGCGCCGATGATCTATTACGGTGACGAGGTCGGCATGTACGGCGCCGACGACCCCACCAACCGCAAGCCGATGCTGTGGAAGGATCTTGAGCCCTACGCGCTTGCCGAGGACGCCGTCGATGCGCGGCAGTTCGAGTGGTACCAGCGTGTGATCGCGCTGCGCCATGCGCACCCGGCCCTGCGCACCGGCTCGTTCACCACCGTGCTCGTGGATGACGAGCGGGATCTCTGGGGCTGGCTTCGCGAGGATGGCTCCGAGCGCCTGCTGGTCATCGTGAACGGATCGGACCGCGTGCAGCGTGCGGCGCCTGATCAAGCCTTTGGCGAGCGCATCGCAGGGTCGTGGGAACTCGTCTTCGACAGCGATCCGGCGATCGATGGCCGCTCGATCGACGGGATCTCGATCCCCGCCATCGGCGCTCGCGCCTGGAGGCAGGCCCGATGAAGCCATCGATCTTCGATGCACGCACCGGTGGCGTGCTGCTGCACCTGTCGAGCGTGCCCGGTTCGTTCGGTGTGGGTGACTTGGGACCTGGCGCACACGATGCGCTGGAGTGGATCGCTCGCGCAGGCCTGACATGGTGGCAGATGCTGCCGGTGGGGCCGATCGGTGCCGGCGATTCGCCGTACGCGAGCACGAGTTCGTTCGCTGGCGAGCCGCTCTTCATCTCGATCGATGGACTCGTGCGCGACCGGCTGCTGCCGCGGTCGGCACTGCGGGCTGCTCCGGCGCTATCGCGCGGTTCGAGCCGGTACGCCCCGGCGCGCTCGGCAAAGTGGCCGCGCTTCGAGCAGGCGTTCGAGGCGTTCCGGCGAAAGGGCGGGCTGCGGTCGTCCTCCTTCAAGGCGTTCGAGCGTCGGCAGCGCTTCTGGTTGCCAGGCTGGCGCGCCTACATGAAGGATGAGCTCGGGCTGCATGCGTTCCTGCAGTTCGCCTTCGATGCGCAGTGGTCCGACCTGAAGCAGGCCGCGGCGGCCAAGGGCATCCGGCTGCTCGGCGACGTGCCGATCTTCGTCTCGCTCGATTCGGCCGATGTGCAGTCGAACCCATCGCTCTTCCGGCTCGATCGGCACGGGCGCCCCACGGTCGTGACCGGGGTGCCGCCTGATTGCTTCAGCGCGGATGGCCAGCTCTGGGGTCACCCGCACTACCGGTGGAGCGAGCATCGGCGGACTGGGTATCGCTGGTGGATCGAGCGCGTGCGCGCGGCCGTCGAGCGATTCGATGCCGTGCGCATCGATCACTTCATCGGCTTCTATCACGCCTACGAGATCCCGGGATCAGCGACCACGGCACGAGCGGGGATGTGGAAGCGCGCCCCGGGTCGCGAGCTGCTGGGTGCCCTCGAGCGGGCGCTCGGCAGCTTGCCGCTTGTCGCGGAGGATCTTGGCGCGCTCACGCCGCCGGTGGTGGCGTTGCGCGATGATTTCGGCCTGCCGGGAATGAAGCTCCTGCACAACGCCTTCTACGGCGACGATTCGGGCGAAGCCCCTCATCGCCACCCGCGTCACTGCGTGTGCTATCCCGGCACGCACGACAACGACACGACGGTTGGGTGGTGGGAGCAGTTGCAGCCTGCCGCCCGGAACCGTGCGCGCGCGTACATGGGATGGGATGGATCCGATCCGGCAGCGCAGCTCAACCGGCTGGCGTTCACGAGCCCTGCGAACACGGCCATCGTGGCGATGCAGGATGCGCTCGGCTTGGGTGCCCAAGCGCGCATGAACCTGCCGGGCACGGCGAGTGGCAACTGGCACTGGCGCCTGCAGTCGCGTGGCGCAGCGAGCCTGCGACCGGCCGCCGCAGATCGGCTCCACGCACTGGCAGTGCTCACCGGTCGTGCGGGTGCAACGGCGCGCCCGAAAGCGCGCTGACGCTGCGCAGCCGGATCACAGTCCGCCGCGGTGGGCGGGGATGTAGGCCTCGCGCAGGTACTCCGCGAGCATCCGATGGGTATTGAACATCGCGGGCACCGTGGCGGCGCTCTGCAGGGCGCGATCGATCCAGCGCTGCGGCAGGCCGGCAGCGTCGCGGTCGTAGAACTCGCCGCGCATGTCGCCTTCGATGATCGCGTAGAGCGACTGCGAGTCCTTGCGATCCTGCGCTTCGCGATCCTGCATCGGCTGCGTGTCGCCGATCGCCCAGCCGTTGCGGCCGTCGAAGCTCTCCGGCCACCAGCCGTCAAGGATCGAGCAGTTGATGCCGCCATGCATCGGTGGCTTCATGCCACTGGTGCCGCTTGCCTCGTAGGGGCGCAGGGGATTGTTCAGCCACACATCGCTGCCGGCGGTCAGCATGCGGCCGACTTCCATGTCGTACTCCTCGACGAGCGCGACCTTGCCGTGCAGGCCGTCTTGCTTGCAGAGTTCGTGGATGCGTTGCGCGTATTCCTGGCCCGGCACATCGCGGGGGTGCGCCTTGCCCGCGAAGACCAGTTGCACCGGACGGCGCGGGTCGTTCAGGATCGACTTCAGGCGCTCGAGGTCCTGGAAGATCAGCGGCGCGCGCTTGTAGGTGGCAAAGCGACGCGCGAAGCCGATCGTCAGTGCATCGGGCGAGAACGCCTGCATCGCAGCGTTCACGCCAGCCGAGCCCTCGCCACGGCGGAGCGCCTGGCGCGCGAGCCGCTCACGGATGAAGTGCACCAGGCGCGCGCGCAGCCGGCTGCGCAGGGCCCAGAAGCGCGGGCGATCGACGCCAAGCGCCTTCTCCCAGCCGTCCATCGTGGGGGTGTGGCGGTCCAGGCGAAGGTTGATCTCCTTGCGCCAGAATGCCTCGGCGTCCGGATCGATCCACGTTCGCGCATGCACGCCGTTGGTGATGCTGGCGATCGGTACATCCTTGCTCGAGCAGCCGTAGATGTGCGTCCACATGTCGCGGCTGACCTCGCCGTGCAACTGGCTCACGCCGTTGATGCGTGATGCGAACCGCAGGCAGATCGCGGTCATGCAGATGGGCTCACGGAAGTCGTCGGGCCGCTCACGGCCGAGCGCTGCGAACTCGTCTTCCTCGATGCGCGCCTGGCGCAACACGGGGCGGAGGGCTTCGTAGGCTTCTTCGACGCCGTAGCGATCGTGCCCCGCAGGCACCGGCGTGTGCGTGGTGAAGACCGTGGTGGCCTTGACGTGCGCCTTCGCATCGGCCGGCTTCATGCCGTCCTTCACGAGCTGAGCGATGCGCTGGTACGCCACGAACGCGGCATGGCCTTCGTTGAGGTGGTAGACGGTCACCGGCTCATCGAGGTGCTGCAATGCGATGCAGCCGCCCACGCCCAGCAGCACCTGCTGGCGCAGGCGGAGCGACGGCTCTCCGCGGTAGAGGCCGCGGGTGAGTTCGCGGTCCTGGTCACTGTTTCCCTTGACATCGCTGTCGAGGAGGTAGACGGTCGTTCGACCGACCTCCATCGACCAGACCTTGGCCTTCACGCGGCTTGAGCCGATGGGGCACACGATGATCTCGCCCGTGTCCTCGACCGGCATGCGATCGAAGTCGTATTCGGGGTAATAGACCCGTGTTGAGCCATCCTTGTCGAGTTCTTGGAGGTAGTAGCCCTGCCGGTAGAGGAGCCCGACGGCGCACAGGCTGATGCCGAGGTCGCTGGCACTCTTGAGGTGGTCGCCTGCCAGCACGCCGAGGCCGCCTGCATACTGCTGC
>VGXJ01000012.1 GCA_016873375.1 Phycisphaerae bacterium | reverse complement strand
CGACCGCGCGAAGTTCGGCGTGACCCTCATCGGCCCCGGCACGAAGATCGACAACCTCTGCCAGATCGGCCACAACTGCCGGATCGGCAAGGGTTGCGTGATCAGCGGCATGACCGGTCTTGCCGGCAGCGTGGTCATGGGCGATTGGTGCCAGATCGGTGCGGGTTCGGGCATCGCGGACCATCGCACGATCGGCAACCGCGTCCGACTGTCCGCTCGCAGCGGCGTGATGCACGACATTCCCGACGGCGAGACCTGGGGAGGCCTGCCTGCGCAGCCAATGATGGATGCGTTGCGGCAGATTGCCGCGATCCGTACACTCGCGCCGCTCGCGGGACGCCTGAAGCGCCTGGTGGCGGATCCGCCAAAGGGTGGCTGAGTCGACCGCCGGTCGATTCGCCCCATGGCACCAGCCCAAGCACGAGCCTCCGCACCCAGCACCAAGCCGCGCCAGCACACGCTCGCCGGTCCGGTCCGCGTGCGCGGCAAGGGCCTGCTCTCGGGTGCCGATGCGGACCTTGAGATCCTGCCTGCGCCGGCCGGGCACGGCATCGTCTTCGAGCGTTCCGACCTCGATCCGCCGGTGCGCATCCCCGCGCGCGTCGAGAATGTGGTCGTCCGCCCTCGCCGCACCGTGATCAAGTCGGGCGATGCCTCGATCGAGACGGTCGAGCACTGCATGAGCGCCTTGGCCGGCTTGCGGGTGGACAACGCGCTCCTGCGCCTCCGCGGCCCGGAACTCCCGGCGGGCGATGGCAGCGCGCTGCCCTTCGCCGAGCCCATGCTCGACGCGGGCATCGTGGCCCAGGAGGCCGAGCGCATCATCCACAAGCTGCGTGCGCCCGCGCTTTGCGAGGACCCCGACGGTGCGATGATCACCGCGTTCCCCTCGGACGGGGAACTCATGCGCGTGGTCTTCGACCTCGACTACGGCAAGAACGCGCACCGCATCGGCCGTCAGGGATGGAGTTTCGACCTGGCCACCGGCGACTACATGCGCGAGGTGGCGCCCTCGCGCACGTTCAGCCTGAAGGAGGAGGCTGAGGCGCTGCTCGCTGCAGGGCTCTGCACGCACCTGACCCCGCGTGACGTGCTCGTGATCGGCGAGGACGGCCCGATCGACAACGCCTTCCGCTTCGACAACGAGCCGGTTCGCCACAAGGTGCTCGATGCAATCGGGGATCTCTACCTCATCGGTGCGCCCGTCCAGTGCCGCGTGCTCGCCTCGCGCGCCGGACACGGCCTCAATCGGCGCTTGGGCCTGGAGATCGTGCAGAGGATCAAGGCCGCGAACCAGGCCGCAAGCCTCGGGAGCGGCCGCACCATGGATGCACGCGCGATCAGCCGCCTGCTGCCCCACCGCTATCCGATGCTGCTCGTCGATCGAGTGCTCGAGCTCGATGGCTCGCGCCGTGCGGTCGGCGTGAAGAACGTGACGATGAACGAACCGTTCTTCCCCGGCCACTACCCAGGCCAGCCGATCATGCCCGGCGTGCTGATCGTGGAAGCGATGGCGCAGTTGAGCGGCTTGCTGCTCGCGCAGACGCTCGAGCACACCGGCAAGGTGGCCGTGCTGCTCTCGCTCGACGGGGTGAAGCTCCGCCACCGGGTCTCGCCGGGCGATCAGCTGGTGATGGAGGCCGAGACGGTGACCGCGAACAGCCGCAGCGCAACCGTACAATGCCGCGCTTCCGTGGCCGGCAAGACGGCGGCCGAGGCCAAGATCCGCTTCATGATGGTCGACGCCGACGCAGAGATCGAGTGAACGAGCCGGGACACGCCATGCCGAGCATCCATCCAACCGCGATCATCGATCCCTCGGCCGACATCGCGCAGAGCGCGCAGATCGGCGCGTACTGCGTGGTCGGCGCCCGCGCCCGCATCGGCGAGGACTGCGTGCTCCGCCCGCATTCTCAGGTCGGATCGCTCACTGAGCTCGGCCGCTGCAACGAGCTGCACGCATACTCGGTCGTCGGCGGCGATCCGCAGGACCTGAAGTTCCGCGGCGAACCCACCTGGCTTGTGATGGGCGACTACAACCAAGTGCGCGAGCACGTGACGATCCACCGCGGCACCGGCAACGGCGGCGGCTACACCCGCGTGGGGAACCACAACCTGTTCATGGTCAATGTCCACATCGCGCATGACTGCCTGGTCGGCAACCACACGATCATGGCCAACAACGTCATGCTCGCGGGTCACGTCCATGTCGAGGATCATGCCAACATTGGAGCCGCGGTGGGTGTCCATCACTTCGCACGCGTGGGCTTCTGCAGCTTCGTCGGGGGGATGGCTCGCGTGCCCAAGGACGTGCCGCCCTTCATGCTCGTCGAAGGCAGTCCCAGCAGCGTGCGTGGCTTCAACCAGATCGGCATGAGCCGACTGGGCCTTCCCGAAGAGGAGATCGAGGCGGCCAAGGAGGCCTACAAGAAACTCTTCAGGCTCAAGGGGGGATCGATCATCGCCAAGTCCCACGCGCTGCGCCAGCAATTCCCCGGTTCAAAGGTCATCGCCCGGATCTGCGATTCCGTGGTGCAGGCCGGGGATGGGGTCTACGGACGCGCCATGGAATCCAAGCGCAGCGACGACAAGCGTGCCCGCCGGTGACTCCCCCGCGGACCGACCGCGCCGCGACCTCCCTCCTGCAGCAGCCCTGAGCCCCCTCGAATCGGACCCCCTGCGTCGCCTTCCCTATGCAGGGGGAGCACGGCTAGACTCTCGGTCCGATGTCCCCAAGCGTCAAGGCGATCCGCGTCGACGAACTGATGCACAAGGCGATGCAGAGCCTGAAGGCGGCCAAGTGGTTCGATGCCGAGCAGTTCGCCGTGCGTGCCCTGCAGTTCGCCCATGGCGATGCTGACTTCGATCGCATGGCGCTGATCATTCCCGCGCTGCAGGAGGCGCGCCGCCAGCGCTTCCAGCTCGCGCTCGATGCAGCAAAGAAGACGGTCAAGATCCTGGACTCTGAGCTTGGCGAGGACCCCGTGCTTGCGCCGGGTGCGTACCTGCTGCAGCCGCCGCTCGTGGGCGCCGATGCCCGCCGCGCGCGGCTGGCAAGCCTCGCCCGACACCAAGCAGTTGCGATCCTGTGCCGCGAACCGACCAACGACATGGGCCTGGTCCCGATCGTCGCCATCGGCGGCGTCACGGTGCGCACGCGCATCAAGGGCTGGGGAAAGGCCGCCAAGGTCGACTTCAAGTGGTTCGTCGAAGCGATCGAGCAGCTTGGCGACAGCGCCATCGAGTCGCTGGACACCGGGCAGGAGCCGGATCGACAGGTCGACGACCTGATGAACGCGCTGGATTCGGTGCCTGAGCACGAAAAGCTGCATCAAGCCTTGGTCGCACGCTGCAAGCTCGCGGCCAAGACCATCCGTGATCGCCCGGCCACGCTGCCGGACCTCGACGAGTCGATCAACGATTGATCCCGACGCTGCGTGCGGCGGCTAGCCTGCCCGCATGCCCACCGTCCATGTCCTCGCCGGCATTCCCAGCCTGAACAACGCGCTGTACTGGCGCATTCGGTTCCTGGTGGGCGATCCGACGGCGCTCGTCATCGTGCGTGACGGAGGCCGTGCCGAAAGCACGCTGATCATCAGGGACATCGAGATGGAACGCGCGCGCAAGCACGCGCGTGCGGATCGCGTGGGCTGCCCGGCCGACTGGACGCCGGCGGGCGGGCTCAGCGGCGACCGCGAGACGGCAACGGCGCAGGCCTTGGCCGAGTGCGTGCGCCGCATGGGTGCCGCGGCCGTGACCTGCGACCGTTCGCTGCCTGCGATCTACGCGCACGAACTCACCCGCGCCGGCATCGCCTGCACCTGCGATCCGATGTTCGGCGTGACGGAGCGGCGCAGCAAGGATCCGCAGGAGATCGAGTGGATCGCTGCCGCGCAGCAGGCGACCGAGTCCGCGATGGAACTGGCGTGCTCGATGATCGCGCGCGCACGGGCAGGCGCCGATGGCGTGCTCGTGCACGATGGCGCCCCGCTGACGGCCGAGCGCGTGAAGCGCGAGATCGACGTGCACCTGCTCGGTCTGGGCTTCGAGAATCCCGAGCCCATCGTGGCACCGGGGCCGGTCGGCGCGGATTGCCACGATCACGGGCATGGCCTGATCCGCACCGGCGAACCGGTGATTGTGGACATCTTCCCGCGCAGCCGCAGCACGCGATACAACGGCGACTGCACGCGCTCTGTCGTGCATGGCCCCGTGCCGCCCGAGGTGGTGCGCATGCACGCAGCGGTCGTGGCGGCGAAGGCCGCGGCCACCGCAGCCACGCGCGCAGGCGTCACGGGTGATGCGGTGCATGCCACCACGGTCGCAGCACTGGCCGCTCACGGCTATCCGTGGCACGCGGGCGGCCCGCCCAAGGATGCGCATGCAGGCTGGTGCGGACTGGTGCACGGCACCGGTCACGGACTGGGCCTCGAAGTCCATGAACCACCCCTGCTCGCGCCGCTGGGGCCCGACCTCGTCGTGGGCGATGTGCTCACGATCGAACCGGGCCTCTACCAGGCGGGCCTAGGCGGAATCCGTGTCGAGGACATGGTCGTGGTCGAAGCGGCGGGGTGCCGCAACCTGAATCGCCTGCACGAAGGCCTCGACTGGCGCTGAGTGCGCAGGAGCGCCACGCCCGCAGGCGTGGGCATCAACCTCTGGGCGCAAACCATGAACCTGCGGGCCCGGACCATGACCCCCTTGGTGCGGACCGCGGCTCACGAATCCAGCGCGATCAGTGCGTGAGCCGGCGGTACTTCACGCCCGCGCCCACGGCATCCTCGCCCAGTCGGCGACGACGGTCATCCTCGTACTCGGAGAAGTTGCCGGGAAAGAGCGCGACCTTGCCATCGCCCTCGAACGACAGGATGTGCGTGGCAACGCGGTCGAGGAACCACCGGTCGTGGCTGATCACGACCGCGGTGCCGGCGAAGTTCTCGATCGCCTCCTCGAGCGCGCGCATGGTGTTCACGTCGAGGTCGTTGGTCGGTTCGTCGAAGAGGATCACGTTGGCGCCCTGCTTGAGCATGCGCGCCAGGTGCACGCGGTTGCGCTCGCCGCCGGAGAGCACATCGACGCTCTTGGACTGGTCGGTCCCGGTGAACCCGAAGCGCGCCACATACGCGCGGCTGTTCACGGTGACCGGACCGAGCTTGAGTTCGTGGTCGCCGTCGGTGATCGCGTCGAAGATGCTCGCGCCCTGCGGGATCGAGTCGCGCAGCTGCTCGACGTAGCCCGGCACCACCGTGCTGCCCGCCTCGAGCGTGCCGCCATCGGGCCGCTCGGTACCGATGAACATGCGGAAGAGCGTGGTCTTGCCGGCGCCGTTGGGGCCGATGATGCCCACGACCGCGCCGGCCGGGATCTCGAAGTCGACGGCATCGAGCAGCGTTCGCCCACCGATCGCCTTGGTCAGACCCGTGGCCTTGTAGACGACCTGGCCCAGGCGCGGCCCGGGCGGAATGAAGATCTCGATCTCGGCGGCCGTGCGGCGTGACTGGTCGTCGCTGAGCATGCGCTCGTAGTTGGCCATGCGCGCCTTGCTCTTGGACTGGCGGCCCTTGGGGTTCTGGCGGATCCAGTCGAGTTCGCGCTGCAGCGTCTTCTGGCGCACGCTGGCCTGCTTCTCCTCGGTGGCGAGTCGCTTCTGCTTCTGGTCGAGCCAGCCTGAGTAGTTGCCTTCGTACGGGATCCCCTGTCCGCGGTCGAGCTCGAGGATCCAGCCCGCGACATTGTCCAGGAAGTAGCGGTCGTGCGTGACCGCGATGACCGTGCCCTCGTAGCGGGCCAGGTGCTGCTCGAGCCAGCCCACGCTCTCGGCATCGAGGTGGTTCGTGGGTTCGTCGAGCAGCAGCACATCGGGCTTCTGCAGGAGCAGTCGCGTGAGCGCGACGCGGCGGCGCTCACCACCCGAGACCTGGTCGAGCGGCTGGTCCGCGGGAGGGCAGCGCAGCGCTTCCATCGCCATCTCGAGCTGGTTGTCGATCGTCCACGCATCGAGCTGGTCCAGGCGCTCCTGTACCTGGGCCTGGCGATTCATGAGCTTGTCCATCTCGTCGGGCTTCAGGTCTTCGCCGAAGCGCGCGTTGATGCGGTCGAACTCCTCAAGCAGGTCGAAGACATGCTTGGCGCCCTCGCGCACGACCTCGATGACCGTGCGGGTCTCGTTGGCGAGCGGCTCCTGCTCGAGGTAGCCGACCGAGTAGCCCTGCGCGCGCTCGACCTTGCCCTCGAACTCCTTGTCGAGCCCGGCCATGATGCGAAGCAGCGTGCTCTTGCCGCTGCCGTTCAGGCCCAGCACGCCGATCTTCGCGCCGTAGTAGTACGAGAGCGAGATGTCCTTGAGGATGGGCTTCTTCTCCACGGTCTTGGAGATCCCAAGCATGGAGCAGATGATGCGGGTCGTGCCCTTCGTGGTGTTGACGGCGTCCTTGGCCATGGGACGCGAACTGTACTGCGAGGGTGGTGGGAATCGGCGCCTGCTGCGGGAACCCACGAGTTCGAGGGCCGTAGAACGAGTATGGAACGATCGCCCATGATGCGCGTGCTGCGTCGGGTTGCCGTGCTGGTTGGCGGCGGTGTGCTGCTGGCGATCGGCGTTGCGATGATCGTGCTGCCGGGGCCGGCCGTCGTGGTCATTCCTGCCGCCATTGGGGTGCTGGCGATTGAGTTCGGGTGGGCGCGCCGATGGCTTCGCTCGATCCGCGCTGGCGCCGCGCGGGCAACGGGCGCGCTCCGCGGGCGTATGGGATGCGGGTCAGCAGACATCGAGCAAGCGCGCTGATCGCGGCGGGATCGCTCCGTCGACGGTGGCATTGACGGGGAGCGCGATCGTGACTATGCTTTCGTTCCACATTGCGGGGTAGAGCAGCCTGGTAGCTCGTCGGGCTCATAACCCGGAGGTCGTTGGTTCAAATCCAGCCCCCGCTACTTCAAGAGTGGTTGCGAACAGCAGCCCTCGCCGAAAGCAAGAGAGACGCGTCCTCCTGATGAGAATCACGAGGGCGCGTCTTTCGCTTTGTATGCAGGGTTTTCGAGGGGTGGGCCAGGGCGGCCGGTCACCGCGTGTCTCGGAGTCTTCACCGCCGGGTCGCCCGGACACCCCCGCCGGCCGACCGGATGGGCCGAAAGTCACTCCGGGTCTCTCCGCGGCAGAGTGCCGGGTTAAGACTGCGTCGGGCCCGCCGGAGAGGTCACTACCCCCGGGGTCGGGACCGCCCGCCGGTCCCATCCGAAACGACCCGGAGCGGATGCGTCGAGATCGAGCGACATGCGAATGCAACTCAATCGCAGTGCCGCAGTGACTCGCGGAGAGGACATCCATGTCGTGCGAACCCTACCACGGTTTCCTGAACTGGGAACTCAGTGACGCGCCGCCACGCCCTGCCCTTCGCCGGTTGGATCAGCGATCGACGCGTCGCCCGGCGGAGAAGTTCGTCTCAGAGATCAGCCGGCCGTCTCTCCAGCGCCGCGCCGGACCGTCCGCATGCGCGCCTCGCCAGTTGGACTCCGATACCAGTACCTCATTCTCGTCAAAGCGTCGTACGGTGGTTCGCCCATCGGAAACGTGCTCGGTCTCCGACTCCAGCGATCCGTTAGCTCGACGGCGGCGCTCCATTCCGCTGCGTCGCCCGGCCACCCACGACGATTCCAGACGCACAATCCCGCTCGCGTCGCGCCACTCCTCGTTGCCGTCACGCAGCGTGATACCCCCGGCGAACGTGATCAGCTCGTAGCGGAGGCGCCCACCGTCCGGAAGAGCGACGTTGACTTCGCGCCTGTCACCGTCACTGCCTGGCCTCTCAACCACGTATGCGGGCGACACGCCCGCTTCGGTCCACGCCGGTTCCGTCTCGTTGCCGGTAAGCCATGCTTCGTTGAATGCAAAGTGCAAACAGGGCTCGTTCATCGTCGTGACGAGATGAATGACGCGATCCGGTCCTTCGCGCATCGCCGAATAGCCGAGCGTCGCTGCTCCTCCGTGATACGCAGGATTCTCATGA
Organism: Phycisphaerae bacterium; assembly: GCA_016873375.1. Taxonomy (GTDB): domain Bacteria; phylum Planctomycetota; class Phycisphaerae; order Phycisphaerales; family SM1A02; genus SYIB01. Next base: position 7,756 of record VGXJ01000012.1, on the reverse strand, counting down.
GGCTGCGCGCCGGGAAGCGAGCGGAAACGCCACGTGGCGCCGTCATCGTCCGACCAGGCGACGAATGCCCCGCGCATCTGGACACCATCCGGCTGCGGCTTCTGAATGTGCTGATAGTCGCTCGCAACGAGGAGACGCCCGCTTCGCAGTCGAATCGCACTGGGTCGTTGATTGCCGCCGACCTCCGGAAACGGGGTCTTCGAATGCGTCCACGTTCGTCCACCGTCGGATGAGGTCGAGACCGGCATGAAGCCATCGATCTGACTGTTCTTTCCGCCAAAGCCGTACATCGTTCGACCGTCCGCTGCCAGCGCGAACGTTGTATGCCGTCCGAGCGTGCGGCCACCGGTATCGAACCACGTGCGGCCGTCGTTGCGAGTTGCCCACAGCACGCTTCGCCCGCCGTTGCCGTCACTTGCGAGATACATGGTCCCGTCAGCGTCGCGCAGCACCGAGTTGATCGGTTGCCGAGTGTGCGCGCCGACCTGCCCCTCGAAGATCGGAAACTGAATCTCACTCCACGTTGCACCCGAATCGTCGGACGTCGCCCATTGAAACGGGAACCCACCCTCGAGGCGCGGGCTCCCCCAGAAGAACCAGAGTCGCCCGCTTCGCCAGTCGGTGTACAGCAGCGGCGCGTGATTGTTCGACTGCGCGAAGCCGAGGAAGCCGCTCGGTGCGTCCCATTCGTCGGCACCCAGTCTCAGTCGTGTCGCGAGGAACGTCACTTCCGGCTCGTACTCATTCTCGCTAGAAAACAGCACGACGAGCAGGTCGCCGTTCGGGCAGACCTCGAGTGCCGGACAATGGTTATGTCCGCGAAACTCGGGCGAGAGGCCAAGCGCATCGATGTCGGCGCCGGATGCGTTTTCCGGCGGGGTCGGCAGGAGATGTCGCTTCCGGAAGTACGGCCATGCAGGATCGGGGCCGCGGACATCGGGGCTCGGCGGGGACACGGCACGCATTGCCATTGGCACATCCTGCGGCGTCTTCACCGTTGCAGGTGCTGCAGCGCGCACTACTCGAAATCCAATGCGGTGCGCGCCCGGTGTCGGCGGTCGCTGTGCGCCGAGGGCAAGAATCGCTTCGCGATCGTCCGCACGATGCGCGATCGAGTCGGACGCGATGACGCGCCAGTCACCGCCCTCCCACGACCACGATGCTCGAAGGAGCGTCTCCCCGCTGCGATCCCGAATGAACGTCAGTTCAAGCGGCATCGCCTCACCCTCGCGCATCGTGACGGTGAGATCCGTGGGCTCGCCGTTCACGCTTTTCCACTCGTTCCCTGCCAGTGTGAGCGTACCTTGTGGAAGAGCCTCAAGTCGGACCCTCACCTGACCGGTGACCGGCGCGATGAGGCGTCCGCGCCAGCGGCCCGACCAGCGCGCCCCGCGCGCCACATCGTTGATCCAGTTGTTGTCCATCCGATCGAAGACATCCAGCGTCTGCGGTCGTTCGAACTGGTCGCTCGCGAACCACGTTCCGATCAGCCCGGGGCGGGACTCGTCCTCCGCATGAGTGTCCGATCTCCCCGTTGCAGCTTCGCGGATGAGCCCGAACGATGGCGCCATCGACGACCGGCCGGCGCTGTGCGCGTAGAGCGAACGACCGTGGCGACGGCCTTCATCGTCCAGCGATCCGCCGCGAATCACGCGCGCCCACCCGTGCGCCGGACCGACCGGGCCGATCAGCGCCTTCGGGTCAGGGGCGGCGTACCAGTCGGCGCACCATTCAAGCGGGCCGTCGTGCATGCCTTCAATGCCCCAGGCATTCGCAACACCGGTGCGCGGGGGTGCATCGCCCGACGAGAAGAGACTCTCCGTTCCCGCACGGCAGGCGTACTCCCATTCCGCCTCGGTCGGCAGGCGATGCACGATTCCGGTCTGTGCCGTCAACCAGTCGCAGTAGGCAACCGCGTCGAACCAGGTGATTCCCGTTGCAGGCGACGCGAGCTCGGCCTGCGCGTCCACGTCCGGTGCGAAGTCCGGACGAAACGCGCGGAATTCACGCACACTCACTTCGCGAACACCTATCTCAAACGGCATGCGGATCTCCACCGTCCGGCGCGGAGTCTCGTCCCAATGGCTGCGGCCGAGTTCGCTGCCCATGATGAAGTAACCCGAGGGGACTCGGACAAATGCAGGCATAGGCGGCGCTGAAGCTGCGCTCAACGTTGCAACTCCATGTCCACCGAATGCAAGCGTGATCGATGCCAGAAGAAGGTCGCGCATGTCTATCTCTCAGGGATCACGATGAATCGCGCCGTCACGACGCGCGTCGAGGGCGTTTCGCAGAGGTCTCCCGATGTGCGCCGTCAGCACCGCACGCGCAGCGCGTCAGGGACAACTCCCCCACGCACTGAGGAGTATCCCAAGGTCGGCGCCATTGGTCGTTTCGTCGCCGTTGAGATCGGCGCCTGGCTCGCCCCACGAGCCGAGCAGCGTGCCAAGATCCGCGCCATCAACCACGCCGCTCCCATCAAAGTCGGCAACACAAATCGTGCCGTCGGGCTGTCGTTCATGTGCCCCGATGTCGATCACACCACCAAGCGGTGACTCAATGCCTGTGTCGACGATCGCAGGGTCATCGACAATCCGAGGATTGCCGCCGAGATCGACGCCGCCGCCGGCGATTGCCGACACGGTGGAGTCGCCTGCGTCGATGCACGGCGAACCCGATGCGAGTCGATAGTCGCCGCGCCGTTCGTCGATGAAGAGCGGCTCCGTGTCCACGTTGCCGAGTCCGGGCCAGCCTCCTTCAACGTTGCAGAAGGTGACTGCCGCCACTCCATCGGTGTACGCGATGTTCGGTGACTCGGCCGCCACATTGTCGCGAACGATGGAGTTCACTACGAAGAGGCCCGCGCCTCCTGCGTCGTAGAAGATGCCTGCCCCGGTCTCTTCGGCCGTGTTTCCCACGATCGTGGCGTTGACGACTGCGCCCGTCTGTCGGCAGTAGATCGCGCCGCCGTTTCTCGATGCGTTCTGTACGAAGAGGTTGTTGACCACTTTAATGTCGCCCGCTGCGAGGAAGTACAGACCACCGCCTTCCTCTGCGGAGTTGTTCCCGATGAATTCGTTGCCGACCAGTCGATGCTGCTGAAACCCGGAGAAGGCGATGCCCACGCCGCCGCCGTACTCACCAGCACTATTGCCGGCGAGTCGAGTGCGGAAGAGCCACAGCGCGCCGTTCTGGCAGCCGATCGCGCCTCCGAGCCCCACGTCGGATGAGTTGCCCTCGAATACGCAATCCTCAACAACGATCGTCGTATTGTCGAGAAGCGCGCAGATGCCACCGCCACCGTTGGCTGCAACGTTGTCCTTGAAGATGGTCTTGCGCACCGTCGGGCCGGCGTTACCAACGACGAGCATCCCGCCTCCAAACTCGACCGACGTGTTGTCGCGCACGATGCACTCGTCGATGAGCGGCGAACTGTTGATGCATAGGATCCCGCCTCCACCATCGCCCGGCCCGCTGCCGCCGGTGATTGTGAAGCCGCGCAGGATCGACTCCGGACCTTCGTTGGTTGCGACCGTGACCACGTGGCCGCCGTTACCGTCGATGATCGTGACATTAGGGCCGTCGAGGCTGCGCACCTCGATCGCCTTGCCGCGAAAGTCGATGCGCTCTTCATATGTTCCGGCTGCAACGATGATTGTTGATCCGGAAAGCGATCCGTCGATCGCCGCCTGGATCGATGGAAACTCGCCGGGAACGCTCCACTCGCCGGCTGTCTCGCAGGAGTCCGGGATTCCGTTGTTGTCATCGTCGGTTGACCCGGCGGCGATATCGCAGTCATCCGGAACGCCGTTCTCGTTGCAGTCGGGCTCGCAGTCGTCGGGAGAGCCGTTGGCGTTGCAGTCACTCGAGAACGCCTGCGGCTCGCTGTCGAGAAGCTGAGCCGAGGGCAAGTATGCCTTCGTCAAGCGCATCTCGTCGATCGCCCCGCGCAGCTGCTGATTGGCCACACCTGTGTTCGATGTGTGCGCGCCGACTCGTAACGGTCCGCCGTTCGTCTGCGCCGGTTTCACGAGACTCAACGTTTCAAATGCACCGTCGAGTCCGAATCGAAGCGTCGCAATCGATGCGTCGTAGGCAACGCTGACGAAGTGCCACGACGTCGTGTCCTCGATCGCGAGCGCACTCACGATCGCCTGACTCGAGCTTCCCGTTCCATAGACGAAGGCAAGATTTCGGCCGCTTCCGCCGAAGTTTCCAGACTGCACAAGAACACCGTAATCAAGCGTGCTGTCGGCGCTGGCGATCGCCTTCTTCTGACAGAGCCATTGACGCGCCGCCGTCGTCGGCCCCCCGAGAGCACTGAGCTTCACCCACGCCTCGATGGTGAAGCTTCCGACGCCGACACTCAGAGCCCCGCCTGCATCGGCAACGTCGAAGTATCCGATCGCGGAGGTTGTCGTAAGGACGAGCGAGGCAGCGTTGGCGAATCCGCTCTGCGGCACGATGCCGACAGGAACCGTCGCTGAGAGCGAGGGGATTTCATTCGCCGCACCGTCAAGTCCGCCAGGCCCGCTGTCTTCGACGACTCCACGCCGAAGGGTCTCACAGCGCCAGTGCGCGACGCCGAAACCGAACTCCGAAGGCAGAAGATCACACTCGTCGAGCACTCCGTTGCCGTTGCAATCCTCGCCGGCGCCGGACGCATCAATCGCGCGGAGCACCCAGTTTCCGCTGAAGCTCGCTTCGATCGGCGCGAACTCGACGGCGTCTGCTGAGAGGTCGTTCGCATCGATCGGCATGTCTCGGCCGACGATCCAGCTCACACCGGCCTGATGCGGCGCCGTCAGATCTATCGCGGCGCCGCCCACGTCCGGCGCTTCGATGACGGCGCCCACGAAGAACGACGTTCCAACGGATCCTACGGAAACATCAGGGAGATCGAAGCGATTCATCAGTTGCGGATCGTCCATTCCCCGCAGGACGAGTACCTGCAACGACGAGAGGACGGCGGCATCGCTCGGGTTGCCGTCTCCGTCAGGATCACTCCAGACGTACACCGTCATTGTCGATCCCACGAGTGCGCTTCCAATCTTCATATCCACATGCGTGATCGTGTCGAAGCCGCCGCTTACGACGAAGCGATTGAGCCACGCTGTATATGTCCCGTCGGAGATGACGCCCGCCTCGGCGATGGAGTCTTCGAGTGTGTACGTGAACGGCAGTTGGCACTCGTCCGGAATGCCGTCGCCATCACAGTCGCTGCTCGTGCCTGCACGCAGGTCGGAGCGATCGTCGATGCCGTTCCCGTTGCAGTCGGCTCCCGCCGCCACCGGCGCGGAGAGACCGAAGAGACCGGCAAGCGCCGCCGCCACCAAGACAATCGGCACACTCAATGTCGAGCACATGCGCAGTCTCCCTCACTGGAGCGCCGCGTCGGGCGCGTCGTCAACGAGAAAATAAACCTTGACTTGCGATTGTCAACATTGTTTTTCTGGAAATGCCTGTGCCGAGGCGCCTCACCACCGCGCTCCAGCCGTACGTTCGCCGCCGATGGTCGCGACGATTCCATGCGATATCCACGGCGACTTTGAAATGGTCCGCGCGCGCCCTCGGCATGCACCCTGCTGGGGCTCAGATAGCTCTCGCCCAGCAGGAGATGCCTCGGACGCGCGCGGTCGGTGGCATAGCGGCGATAAGTCGAGGATTGGTGGTGGGTTGGGGGTGGAACCGGTCGTCGCGGCGACATTCTCGTCATCCTGCTCGCAGGGGGCGACAGGCAATCGCAGCGGCGTGACATCGAGTCGGCGCGACGACTCGCAGCGGAACTCAGTGATCCCAAGGAGCCAGGACGATGACCTCGAAACAGCGCAACATTTCCCCCAAGCGGCCGACCCGCAAGGCCCGAGCCGCAGCGAAGCCACGCAAGAGTGTGAAGCTCGGAAAGGACGCGAAGCTGTCCGCCTTCGACGCGGCCAAGTTCCTCGACTCCGACGAGGCTGTGGCGGAGTTCATCGACGCTGCGCTCGAGACGGGCGAGCCAGCGGTGCTCATCCGTGCACTCGGCGAAGTCGCCCGTGCTCAAGGCATGGCGCAGGTCGCCAAGCGCTCGGGCCTGGGGCGCGAGAGCCTGTACAAGGCGCTGCATCCTTCCTCGCATCCGCGCCTCGAGACCATCATGCGTGTCGCGCAGGCGCTCGGCGTCCGCCTGCATGCGTCGGCCGCATGATGCGGCGTTCGGTGAACTCACGCGATCTGGAACCCTGATTCCAGGGACCCACGAGGGGCCATTCAGCCTTCTCGGCACCCCAGAAGCCACCGGCCGTTCGAAACCCGTCCAGCCCGCCCTACTTCAAGAGGCGCGTGCGAAAGCGCCACGCCGAACGGTTCAGAGTGAGCGCCCTGGCCTCACGGCCGGGGCGTTTGCGTTTTGCCGGGCGCGGACGCGCTTTCGCGGCAGGGGGTTGCGTGCGCGGAGATCTCGCGCGGTAGCACAGAGGCCGAGGGACCGTTTCAGTCCAGCAGGAGCAGCGCGCGGTAGCGTGTCCAGCGCATGGAGATCCTGAAGCAACTTCTGATCGCCCTGCATGTTGCCACAGGGGTGCTCTCGCTGGTTGCCGCGCTGGCGGCATCGTCAGTCAAGGCGCTCGGGCTTCCGCAGCGCATGCATGTCCTGTCGGGACGAACATTCGCTTGGGCCATGCTCGGCGTCTGCGCGACGGCGATCCCGCTTTCACTCCTCGGGGGCAAGCTGCTGCTGCTGCTTGCGGCAATCTTCAGCGGATACCTCGCGCTCACCGGTTGGCGTCAGGCCGTGCGGCTACGTCACGCGCATGTGTGGATCGACCGCATCGCAGCCATCATCATGATGGTGATTGCCACGCTGATGCTCGGATGGGGCGGGCTCTCGCTGCGCGTGGGCGCCTCAGGCGGCGTTGTGCTGCTCGCCTTTGGCGCGATCGGCCTCATGCTCTCGGTCGCCGACGTGCGGTGCTGGAAGCGTCCACTGGAGGGCGTCGAACGAATTGCCCAGCACATGACCCGCATGATGGCTGCGACGATCGCGGTCGTGACTGCCTTGGTGGTCGTCAACGTGCGGTTCGATCCGGGCTGGGTTCCGTGGATCGCTCCAACGGTGCTGCTGACGCCCGTCATCGTGTACTGGTCGCGGGCGATCCGAGGCGGTCGGCTTCGGTGATCGGGGTCGATGCGAGCGCCGTGGGCCGCAAGAGTCTCTCATAGTGGGTGGACCTGTTCAGCGCACCCCTGTCACTACCTCGATGTGATGCGACATATCATGCCGGTATGAGTTCGCGTACGCACTCGCCCTCCGGTGGAACTCAACCCTCATACTTGCACGGGATCATTCGATCACGAACAGGCGAGCTATATGCGGAGAAGCGCAGCTCGTTTGAGAAGTTGCTAGCTGCGCAAAACATGACCCTTGGCCCTTTCACTCAGCAGATCCTCATAGGTTGCTTTACTGGAACAACAATTTCCAAAGCGCAACTGGTTCTCGAACTCCTCAAAGACGAGCTGTCGCCTATCTCATGGCGCCTGATTCGTGATCGACTGAGAACGCGTCCCTTCCTCACGGATCGCCGCCACACCGAGGAGTATGCGTTTGATGTCGCGTTGGGATGGCTTGAGGAGGGGTTGCTGATCAAGGCGTTAAAAAAGCCAAAGCGATTGCCGAAGGGCACAGTAATCAAACGTGTTGGTGTCGATAGAGAACGCGAGTTCCTTTCTCTCGGCATCAAGGCGACTGCGGATATCGAGATTCGAACTCCCCACAAGC
>VGXJ01000011.1 GCA_016873375.1 Phycisphaerae bacterium | reverse complement strand
GTTCACGACCGACGATGGGACGACGATCCAGATTCCGCCCACGCTGCTCATTTCGGGCTTCGGCCTGGTTGAAGACAGCGATCGATGCGTGACCATGGATCTGAAGGGGGCCGGCCATGCGCTGGTGATCGTGGGCACCACGACCACGGCCACCGGTGGCAGCCAGGTGCGCGCGCTCGGCAGCACCGCCGGTGATGATGCGCTGCCCAAGACCGATCTTTCTGCTGGGCCAGCCAACGCTCGCGCCGTGGCGGCGCTGATCAGTGCGGGCCATGTGCTCAGTGCACACGACTGCAGCGAAGGTGGAGCGCTGGTCGCCGCGGCTGAGATGGCGTTTGCCGGCGATCTTGGCGTCGAGCTCGATCTGGCAAGCGTGCCTGGAACGGGGGATGCCTTCGTAGCGGCCTTCAGCGAAACACCGAGCCGGTATCTCCTGGAGCTCGATCCATCACGGCTCGATGCAGCCATGGCTGCGCTATCCGCAGCAGGCATCGTGCATGCTCGCGTGGGCACGACGACGGCCGACCGCAGGGTGCGGGCCGGTGGCTGCTCATGGCCGCTTGGTGATCTCGCTGCAGCATGGCGCAGCGGCGGAAAGGGATGGTGAATCCGATGAAGGCCCTCGTCATCACGGCACCCGGCATCAACTGCGACCTCGAACTCGCGCAGGCGTTTGAGGCCGCCGGTGTCTCGCCTGAGCCGGTGTTGCTCTCGGCACTGGCACGCGATCCATCCGTCATCGACCGCTTCGGCATGATCGGACTGCCCGGCGGCTTCAGTTACGGTGATGACATTGCGGCCGGCCGCATCATGGCGGCACTGATCCGCGAGCGCGTCTATCCGGCGCTGCGTGCGGCGATCGAGCGCCGCGTACCCATGATCTGCCCGTGCAACGGGTTCCAGATCGCTGTGCAGGCTGGCTTGTTGCCCGGCCCGGTCGATGGTGCGTGGCCGATCGAGCCCGCGCTGGCGACCGTGGCGCTTTCGAACAACGCCAGCGCTCGGTTCGAGGATCGCTGGACGCGCATGGAGATCCCGGCCGAGACCGTCTGTGTGTGGACCCGTGGAGTGGCGTGCGAGGGCGAGGACAGCATGCTGCCGTGCGCGCACGGCGAGGGTCGGTTCGTGACTACGACCACGGTTCTGGCGGCACTTGAATCACGCGGACAAGTCGCCATGCGCTACGCCCAGCGCGACAACTTCAACGGTTCGATGGGTGCGGTTGCCGGGCTCTGCGACGCCAGCGGCCTGGTCTTCGGCTTGATGCCGCATCCCGAGCGCTACACGCGGTTCACGCAGCACCCGTGGTGGACGCGGTTGCCGGTCGCGATGCGCCGCACGGCGCCGCTTGGGCTTCGCGTGTTCCAGGCTGCGGTCGCCTGCGCGCGCGGCGAGGAGGTCGCACGATGAGCACGCATGGCTCCGTCCCGCCCCCGTACCACCCGCCCTTGGGCAGCATGTCGCCACCGCCGCAGGACTTTGACCGTGATCGCGTGAGTCGGCTCAAGATCATCGCGGGGGTACTGGGCATCTTGCTCGGTGGCTTCGGCATCCACAAGTTCGTGATCGGCGCGACGGTCCCGGGGATCATCATGCTTGCAGTCACGCTCCTGGGCAGCTGTCTCTTCTTTGGGGCCGGCTGGCTGCTGATTGGCTTGCCCTGCGGGCTCGGTCCGGCAGCCATGGGCATCATCGGTTTCGTCGAGGGTATCGTCTACCTGACCAAGTCCGATGAGGACTTCAACCGCATCTACCTCGTCGGTAAGCGTGGCTGGTTCTAAGTCCGTGGACGCCTACCGCCGGCAGGCCATCAGGTCATGGTGCCACAAGGCGCAGAAGGAGCATCTCATGGTGATCACGATCATGTTGGCCGTGTCGGTCATGCCGCTGGCTGCCTGCAGCGCGGTTCAGCAGGCACCCAAGGAAGGTGTCACGCTGACGGTCTACTCGAGCGCTGATCCCGCGGGCTTCGATCCGCAACGGTTCGTGGCGCAGCAGCGCATGGGAGCCGAGGCCGACTTCGCCTGGCAGGTGCCCGGCTTCGGGGTCGTCAAGAATGTACGCCGCGTGCAGCTGAAGCAGGGCCGCGGCACGCTCTCCATGACGGATGTCGCCGCCTTCATCGATCCCACCAGCGTGAGCATTGTGGACCTGACGGATCCGGCCACCGCGGTCCTCGACCAGCGCTTTGAGTTCGACCTGGTGAGCCCCGACAAGTTGCTCGAGAAGTACATCGATCGCCCGATCACGGTGATGGATGATCGCGGCGATTACAGCGGGACCCTGTTGTCGGCCAGCGGCGGTCGATTGGTGCTGCGGACGACCGGCGGCATCGAGATCGTGCCATCGGCGGAAGCCATGGTGACGCTCGGCGACCTGCCGCAGGGCCTGATGACGCGGCCCACGCTCTCGTGGACGCTCGATGCCACCAAGGGCGGCGAGCACTTGGTGCGGACGGCGTACCAGACCGGTGGCCTGACCTGGCGCTCCGACTACAACCTGGTGATCGATCCATCCTTCAAGAAGGCCGACCTTGGTGCGTGGGTCACGCTGCTCAACCTGAGCGGCCAGTCGTTCGACGACGCGTCGCTCAAGCTCGTGGCCGGCACCGTGCAGCGCGTGCAGCCGCGCCAGCCCATGCGCATGCCCCGCATGCTGGCGATGGCCGATGAAGCGGGTGGTGCCGGTGGCGGCTTCGAAGAGAAGTCCTTCGCCGAGTACCACCTGTACACCTTGCCGCGGCCGGTGGATCTGGCGCAGAACGGCGTGCAGCAGATCACGCTCTTCCCCACGGTCTCTGCCGTGCCGGTCGAGCGCGTGCTGGTGTTCGATGGCACGGCACAGTGGTCGGGCTGGTCGCCGAGCGAGCCGTACGCCGATGCCGGCGATCCGGGCGTGCAGAGCCCAAAGGTCGCCGTACTCGTGCGGCTCATGAACGACAAGGCTTCTGGCCTCGGTATCCCGCTGCCTGCGGGCAAGATCCGTGCCTCCATGATCGATGGTGCCGACGGCTCGCTCGAGTTCATCGGTGAGGACGTGATCGGCCACACGCCGCGCGACGAGCGCGTGACGATCCGCATCGGCGAGAGCTTCGATGTGGTCGGCAGCCGTACGCGCACCGACTTCACGATCGATCACGCACGCCGCACCATGAGCGAATCGGTGCGGATCGAACTGCGCAACCGCAAGCAGGACGAGGCCGCCACGGTCACGGTGCGCGAGCGTCTCTACCGTTGGGCACAGTGGTCGATGACCAAGGAGTCGCAGCCGTCCACCAAGACGAGCGCCCAAGCGGTCGAGTGGACCGTGCCGGTCCCCGCAGGCGAGACGCGCGAGGTCACCTACACGGTCACCTATCAGTGGTGAATCGACAACGGGCGCCGAGGCGCCCGTTGGTCGTGTGCATGGTGGTCGTGCGCCGTGAATCGGCGCAGGTTCAGCCGAGCTTGGGGGCCGGCAAGGTGGCCGGTGCGGTGGCTGCAACGCTGAAACTCACATGGTGCGTGGCGAGCACGGCCTTGCCATGAGCCTTCTCGCGGCGGGCGCGTGCCTTGGAGAGCACCTCATCGACCGTGGCGAAGGCCTTGCGGATCGCCTTGACCTCGTGGGCTTCGAGCGATTCCCAGCCGTTGCCGATCGCAGGGAGATCGATCTTCGCGGCCATGGCCAGGTCGGCGGCGTGCTCGGTGATGAGCCCAGCCACGAGCTTTGCCATGCGCTGCCGGTCACGCACCGACTTGGGCGGCGCAAACTTGATCGCATCCACGTTCGCGAAGAAGATCGCTGCAACCGGGCCGAGCCGGCCAGCCCGTCCTGTCGCGGGCTTGGGCGTCAACTGGCCGATCAGGCCCGCTTTCAGCAGCAGGCCGATGTGGTAGTAGAGGCTCGGTGGGCTCACCTCGAGCGCACGCGCGATCTCGAGGACCGTGCAGCCGCCCGACCCACGAATGGTCTCAAGGAGCCGGAGGCGGAATGGGGATCGAACGCAGTGCCAGGTGGCATTGACCGAAAGGTCGATTGCCTTTGCGGATGAGAACCGTCCTGCCTTGTTCCCCCGGAGAGAGGTCGAAGACCGAGCCATGGAACCTGCCTTGGAATGTGGATGCTTGGGAGCGAAGCACGATGCTTCGGGGAGCGATGAGTGTAGTCAGTTGCCTCGCACCCCGCTTGATCGCTCACGGCATGACCTTCATCAGTGAAAGGATCTGCGTCGGTGTCAGGGTCTCGGCGCGCATCGATGGAAGGATCCCAACCGGGAACTGAGCGGTTCGTCCAAGCACCGCACCCAACTGCTTGCGGCGAGAGGCGAAGATCCGGTGCACGAAGGCGCTGACTCGATCAGGATCGATCGAGGGCCTTTCTGGGTTGGGAATCACCGACATCATGGCACTGGTCACCCGAGGTACGGGCCAGAAGCAGGAGCCAGGCAGCAATTCGAGCACTTCGACTCGGCTGGTGAGCGAGATGAGCACCGTGGCCGCGCCATAGGCATCGCTGCCGGGAGCCGCGGCGAGCCGCTGCGCCACCTCGCGCTGCACCGTCACGAACTGGCCCAGGCAGGTTGGGTGGTGTGCTGCCAGATTGAGGACCAGCGGTGTGGCGGCGCCGTAGGGCAGGTTGGCGACCAACCTGAACGGTCGACCGGCGAGTGCGTCGAGGATGGCGGGGGAGACAGCATGCTTGCCATCAAGGCAATCGCCATGGATCAGCGTGACCCGGCTGCCCAGGCGATCCCGGATGATCGCCGCCATATCGTCGTCGAGCTCGCAGGCGACGACCTCGCACCCAGCGTCGAGCAGTGCCTCGGTCAGCGTTCCCGTGCCGGGGCCGACCTCCAGCACAAGATCGCCCGCCACCACGCCGCTGTGGGCAACGAGCGCACGCAACTTGTTCTGGTCGTGCAGGAAGTTCTGCCCGAACCGGTGCTTGGGCTCAAGGCCCCGTGTGGCCAGGATCGCCTTGATGTCGCTGAGGGTCTGCACGGGTCAGCGCGCCGATGCCTCGGCCCGCACCTCGCGCAGCACCGAGACCTTGATCTCGCCCGGGAAGGTCATCTCGCGCTCCACGCGGCCGGCGATGGCATCGGCAATCGCGCGGGTGCGCGCATCGTCCACCGAGCCTGCATCCACGATCACCCTCACCTCGCGGCCGGCCTGCACGGCAAAGGCCTCGGTCACGCCCTCGTGCTCACGCGCGATGGCTTCGAGCTGCTGCAGCCGCTTCACGTACTGCTCCATGCTCTCGCGGCGCGCGCCCGGACGGGCACCTGACAGCGCATCGGCCGCCATCACGATCGGTGTGTATGGCGTGGTGGAGGGGATGTCGCCATGGTGGCCCGCGACGGCGTTGAGCACGGCTTCGTTGCGCTCGCCGTGCCGTACGAGGAAGTCGCGGCCGATTGCAGGGTGGCCGCCCTCCATGTCATGGTCCATCGCCTTGCCAAGGTCATGCAGCAGGCCGCAGCGCCGCGCGAGCCGGCCATCGAGCCCCAGCTGGTCAGCAATCATCTGCGACAGGAAGGCAACCTCGATCGAGTGGCGCAGCACGTTCTGCGCGTAGCTCGTGCGGAACGACAATCGACCGAGCGCCTCGATCACGCGCGGGTGGAGGTTGCGCACGTCCGCCTCGAGCGCTGCTTCCTCGCCGGCTTTTGTGATCCGCTGGTCCATGTCACGGCGGACCTGTGCAACCACATCCTCGATCCGTGCAGGATGTACGCGGCCGTCGGCAACCAGTCGCTGCAGTGCCTCGACGGCGATCGCTTGCCGAACGCGATCGAAGCAGCTGACTGCGATGACACCTGGCGTGTCATCGATCAGGAGGTCAGCCCCCGTGGCCTTCTCGAGGGCACGGATGTTGCGGCCTTCGCGGCCGATCAGTCGGCCCTTGATCTCCTCGTTGGGCACCTTCACCGTGCGGACCGTCGATTCGCCCACGGTCTCGCCCGCGTAGCGCTGGATCGCCATCAAGGTGATTTCGCGGCCCTGGTCGCGGGCTGAACGCTCCGCCTCGGAGAGCAGCGTGTGGCGCACCTGCGCGGCCTCGTGCTCGCTCTCGCGGCGGGCATCATCGAGGACGCGCTGTACGGCCTGGTCGCGCGTCAATCCGGCGATTGACTCGAGTTGCCGTCGAAGGTCCGCTAGCGCCGCTTCGCGCTCGGCGAGCGCTGCCTTGGCGCGCTCGAGCGTGGTGGTCGCCTCTCGTTCGCGTTCATTCACGCGCTGGTCACGCTCATCGAGCCTTCGCTCGCGCTCACCCAGCGCGGCCAAGCGCGCATCGACCTGCTCCTGCGTGGTGCGGAGTCCATCTTGGCCCTGACGCAACTGGCTCAAGGCGACATCGATCTCGCGATCGAGCTGCGAGCGACGCTCGGCGATCCTGCGCTCGGCCTCGAGTTCCAGGCCCTTCGCGGCGGCGACAGCCTCGGCCCGTGCAGTCTCGGCGATGGCAGATGCCTGCTGGCGTGCTGCGCGCAGGGAGCGTGAGCCGATGAACCGGGCTGCCACGGCGCCCGCCAGCGCACCACCCACGGCACAAGCCCCGAGCAGTGCAATGACCGTCGTGGTGGACATGCCTGGATCAGCTGGCTCGAGCATCGCCCAAGGGTAATCGACCAGCGCGGACTGGCGGGTGAACACCGTACGATCCGAGCATGATCGGCGTGGTCCAGCGACTCTTCGCGCTTGCTCCCACCAATCCCATCGCCGTGCGCGTGGTGACGGGTGCGAGTCGCCGCACTCGGCACCTGCACCTGCGTGCTGGCTACCTCGGCGCGATGGCCACGATCCTGACGCTTGCACTGCTCTTCACGGGATCCGAGGGCATGCGCGGCCTGGCCGCCCGTGGCGCACAGGCCTTCACCTTGGTGAGTTACGGCCAGGTGCTGGCGATCTGCCTGCTCACGCCCGTCTTCATGGCCGGAGCCATCGCCCACGAATCGAGCCCACGGACCTGGGAGATCATGCTGACGACGCCGCTTTCGAGCGCGCAGATCGTCCTGGGCAACCTGCTGGGGCGACTCTTCTTTGTCGTCGCCCTGTTGCTGAGCACCTTCCCGCTCTTCGCCGTGACGCAACTCTTTGGCGGCGTGAGCGGCGGTTCGATCATGGGGTCGTATGCGATCGCGGCCTCGACCGCGATCCTTGTGGGCAGCATCGCGATCATGCTCTGCGTCACGCGCGTCGGGGGGCAGCGAGCGGTCTTTGCGTTCTACGTCTCCGTGGTGGCATACCTTTTCGTGACCTATGGGATCGATGCAGGCCTGCGGCAGCAGGTCGGGACGACGCTCGATGTCACCTCGACCACGGTCATCACGCCGCTGAATCCCTTCCTCACGCTTGAGGTGCTGCTGCGATCCAACCGCTACGTCGTTCCTGCCGAAGGTGGGTTCTGGATGACCCGACCCGTCCTTGCGCAGGCCGTGCTCTTCCTGGGCACGGCGCTCGTCCTGATGGCATGGAGCGTGCTGCGCGTGCGACTGATCGGTGCCAACGAGCGCGGCTCGCTTGGCCGCGTGCGGCAGGGATCGAGCCGGCCGCCAAGCGAAGTCTGGCAGAACGGCATTGCCTGGCGCGAGCTTCACGCGCGCAACCTTGGCCTGAGCTCCCTCGTGATGCGCTGGGGGTTCCTGGCGATTGGCGTGGCGGCCTCCGCCGTGCCGGCCATCCTGCACGCTCGGGGCACGCTCAATGATGCTGGTTTCCCGGTGGCCGTCCTCATCGTGGTGGCGGCTGAGAGCGTGATCGTGGCGCTTGCGGCGCTCAATGCCAGCGCCACGGCCGTCACCAAGGAGCGCGAGGATGGCTCGCTGGACATCCTGCTGACCACGCCAATCGATCCTGGTGCGTACCTGTCGGGCAAGCTGCGCGGCATCGTCACATACCTCTGGCCCATGCTGGCTGCGCCGATCCTCGGTGTGGTGGTGGCGGTGGCCTATTCGATGGCACGCGGCCTGCTTGTGGCGCTTCCGGGTGGTTCGGTGCGTGCGCCGCTGATCCTGCCGGAACTCGTGCTGGCTTTCCCGGTGATTCTTGTGGCGTTCACGGCCTTCTGCGTGATGGTGGGGCTCCAATGGTCAGTCCAGAGCAAGGGAACGATCGGCAGCGTGTTCGCGGCGACGGGCGTTGCAGCAGCCGTGGCCCTCGTGAGCGGTCTGTGCGGCCTGGGTCTTGGTGGGCGCATCCCGGTTGTAGGGCCATTCCTTGCAGGCTTCAACCCGCTCGCGGTGCTGCAGCTGGGCCTTGCTCCGCAGGAACTCTTCGCGGCGGCCAATGTCGGTGCGCTGACGGAACTCTCTGCCACGCGAGCGGCGCTCGTGGCGGGTGCCATTGCGGGTTCGGTCGGTTATCTCGCGATCGTCGTCGCGATCCGCGCATCGCTGCGCCGGCGCTTCATGACGATCGTGCGGCGGCTGGCGGGCACGGCGTGATCCGCATGATCGCACCGCGGCTCGTCGGTACGGCCTGAAGCGATTCGACGGGAATGTGCAGTGCTTTTCGCTGTCGTGCCCTCCGCGCACGTGCAGTCGGCACGGCCCTAGAATCGTTCCTTCCCAAGGAACACCCATGCACGATCCCTTCAAGGCCAAGGCCACGCTCCAGACCCTGACCGGACCCAAGTCGTACTACAGCCTCGCCGCCCTGAAGGGCATCGGCAACATCGATCGGCTGCCCTACTCCATCAAGGTGCTGCTCGAGAGCGTGCTGCGCAACCTCGATGGCCGGGTCTACACCGAGGACCATGTCCGTGCCATTGCCAACTACGACCCGCGCAACCCCGGCGAGGACGAGATCCCCTTCATGCCTGGTCGGGTGGTGCTGCAGGACTTCACGGGCGTGCCGTGCGTGGTCGACCTTGCAGCGATGCGCGGGGCCATGAAGCGCATGGGTGGGGATCCCCGCAAGGTCAATCCGCTCGTGCCGTGCGACCTGGTCATCGACCACAGCGTGCAGGTCGATGCCTACGCCAGCGGCGTGGCGCTGTCGGTCAACAACGAGAAGGAGTTCGAGCGCAACGCCGAACGCTATGAATTCCTCAAGTGGGGGCAGGGGGCGTTCAGCAACTTCCGTGTGGTACCGCCGGCCACGGGCATCGTCCATCAAGTCAACCTCGAGTATCTGGCCAAGGGCGTCTGGGAGAAGGACGGGGTCCTCTATCCCGACAGCCTCGTGGGCACCGACAGCCACACCACCATGATCAACGGGCTTGGCGTGCTCGGCTGGGGCGTGGGCGGCATCGAGGCCGAGGCTGTCATGCTCGGCCAGCCGATCTACATGCTCATTCCCGAGGTCGTCGGCGTTCGCTTGACCGGCAAGCTGCCGGAGGGCACCACGGCAACGGATCTCGTGCTGCGCGTGACGGAGGTGCTGCGCAAGCACGGCGTGGTCGGCAAGTTCGTCGAGTTCTTCGGCCCGGGCCTGGCAGACATGCCGCTGGCCAACCGCGCCACGATCGCGAACATGGCACCTGAGTATGGCGCAACCTGCGGGTTCTTCCCCTTCGATGAGCACACGCTCGACTACATGCGCTTGTCGGGCCGCCCCGAGGAACTCGTGCGCACGGTCGAGGCCTATGCCAGGGCGCAGGGCCTCTGGCGCGACGACAGCCTGCCGATCTCGTACGGTGCCGTGGTCGAACTCGATCAATCGACCATCGTGCCGAGCCTCGCGGGCCCCAGCCGTCCGCAGGATCGCGTGGATCTGCCGGCAATGCAGAGGACCTGGCAGGGTGCGCTTCCAAAGCTCAAGGCCGGCTCCAAGGCCACCATGCTGCCCACCGCCACCGCGCTCGCCGAGGATGGCGCCGCCGTGATGATGGACGGCGAGGAGTTCATCCTCAAGCATGGCGCCGTCGTGATCGCTGCGATCACGAGCTGCACCAACACCAGCAATCCCAGCGTCATGATCGGTGCTGGCCTGCTCGCGAAGAAGGCCCGGCAGTTCGGCCTCGAGCGCAAGCCGTGGGTCAAGAGCAGCCTTGCGCCTGGCTCCAAGGTCGTCACCGACTACCTGAACAAGGCTGGACTGCAGCACGCGCTTGATGAACTCGGTTTCCAGACCGTGGGCTACGGATGCACGACCTGCATCGGCAACAGCGGGCCGCTTCCCGAAGCGATCGAATCGGCCATCAAGGGCAGTGATCTCGTGGTGGCGAGCGTGCTCAGCGGCAATCGCAACTTCGAAGCCCGCGTGCACCAGGACGTGAAGGCGAACTACCTCGCGAGCCCGCCGCTCGTGGTCGCCTACGCGATCGCCGGCACCGTCGACATCGACCTGCAGAAGGATCCCATCGGGATTGCGAAGGATGGCAAGCCGGTCTTCCTGCGCGACCTCTGGCCAAGCCAGGCGGAAGTCGATGCGGCCGTCAAGGCGAGCGTGACCAATGAGCAGTTCCGCACGCAATACGCGGATGTCTTCCGTGGCAGCACCGAATGGCAGGCGATCCGCACGGGCGGCGGCGACATGTACTCCTGGGACTCCAAGAGCACCTACATCCAGGAACCCCCGTTCTTCACCACGATGACGCTCGAGGAACCTGGACCGATCGGCTCGATCGCCGGCGCACGCGTGCTGGCCAAGCTCGGTGACAGCATCACGACCGACCACATTTCGCCTGCCGGCAACATCAAGAAGGACGGGCCCGCGGGCTCGTACCTGCAGCAGCATGGCGTGCCGGTTTCGATGTTCAACTCCTACGGGAGCCGTCGCGGCAACGACCGCGTGATGACGCGCGGCACCTTCGCCAACACGCGCATCCAGAACCAGCTTGCTCCCGGGACGACCGGTGGCGTCACGATGGACTTCACCGATGGCCAGGTGAAGCCGATCTTCGATGCCGCTGAGCGCAGCAAGGCACAGGGCATCCCGCTCATCGTGCTCGCCGGCAAGGATTACGGCATGGGCTCCAGCCGTGATTGGGCGGCCAAGGGCACCTACCTTCTTGGGGTGAGGGCCGTGATCGCCGAGAGCTTCGAGCGCATCCATCGTTCGAACCTCGTCGGCATGGGCGTCCTCCCGCTCTGCTTCCTCGATGGTCAATCAGCGACCAGCTTGGGCCTCGACGGAACGGAGACCTATGACATCGAGGTGCCGAGCACACTGAAGCCTCGGCAGAAGCTCAAGGTCGTGGCCAAGGGCGCCAAGGGCGTGACCGCCTTCGAGGCCCTATGCCGCATCGATACGCCGGTCGAGATCGACTACTACCGAAACGGTGGGATCCTGCAGACGGTGCTGCGGGCCATGGCCCGAGCCTGATTCGCACCGAACTTCCTGCGTGCCCATGCGGGGCATGGTCTGGAGCGTGTCTGCTCAGCGCCATGCCCCGTTTCTCGTTGAAGAACGTGTTGTCCGCGTGGATCGACCCGGAGGTCTTCGGGCTCACAGCACTCCCTATGCCGAGCCAGCTCGACGCACAGGCGGGGTGCTGCGTCAACTGCGGGGCCTCGTTCGTGGGCGCACAAGGGGCGATTGCCGGAGCAGATCGATGCGACTCACCGGCAGGCATCGATGCGTTGATCTCCTTGGGTGACTACGCGGGGCCTGCCGGGCAGGCTGCTCGACTGATCAAGGGGACGTGTTGGTCCGATGGTGCCTGGTGGTGGGGGAGTGCGCTTGGCAAGCGGCTTGCGGCATGGCCCCAAGGCACGGATCGCGCGTGCCATGGTGTTGCGTGCGGCACTCGGCCCGTGGGGACGCTGCGATCGAATGCGATGCTGGTGCCGGTTCCGGGCGATCGATGGCGCACGGCGCTGCGCGGCATTGACCATGCGGCCATCCTCGCTCGCGCGGCATCTGCATCGTGCGGCTTGCCATGGCGCACGGTGCTGGCGCGCCAAGATCCGACACGCCAAGCGTCGCGAGGTGCGTACAAACGACGGGCAATCCAGGGGCGATTCAGCATCAAGTCAAATTCGATTCGTGTTCCAGACCAAATTGTGCTGGTCGATGACGTCTGCACAACGGGTTCCACGGCGGCAGACTGCGCAAGGGTCTTTCGACGCGCCGGGGCCAGATGGGTCGCCCTTGGGGTGCTGGCTCGGGCTCACCGATAAAAACAATGATTCAGCAGGTCAAAACCGATGCTTATCGAGCCCTTCATCACGTGTGGACAGCCTCGCTACCCCTTGACAGGCGTCTCGCTTTGCGTACACTCTCCCTCCCGCCGCATTTTGCTGCGGGCACGCTGGTGCGCTACGCACCAGTGAGTTTCCTTGACAATCGAGCAGTTGGAACCGCGAGGATGCGGGCTTTGCATGCAACGTTCACAGCGTTGGGTGCAGGCAAAAATCGCTCACTATCACAGTAGTGAGCGCCGACATCCTCTGTGATGCCAGAATGTGATAGATAGTCGATTCTGAGGACTCCTTCGCGGGGCGAAAGCCCATGGCGACGGATGTCGGAAACTTCCATCGGATTGCCATCCGATGGCACCAACAGAATGGTGAACGACCGGCCGGTGCTTTCGGCACCGGTCGCCAGGCAACCTTCATCGAAGATCACAGGGCTTGCCCTGTTTATTCGTCCAATTGAAGAGTTTGATCCTGGCTCAGATTGAACGCTGGCGGCATAGCTAAAACATGCAAGTCGAGCGAAGCAGCAGCAATGCTGACTGAGCGGCGAAAGGGTGAGGAATACATTCCTACGTACCGTGAGGTCGGGGATAGCCAGGGGAAACTCTGGGTAATACCCGATGTGGTCGCAAGATCAAAGATTCATCGCCTCATGAGCGGGGAATGTCCTATCAGGTAGTTGGTGGGGTAATGGCTCACCAAGCCTAAGACGGGTAGCAGGTGTGAGAGCACGGCCTGCCACATCGAAACTGAGACACTGTTCGGACTCCTACGGGAGGCTGCAGTAACGAATCTTCCGCAATGCGCGAAAGCGTGACGGGGTAATGCCGCGTGCAGGATGAAGCCCCTCGGGGTGTAAACTGCTGTCAGGAACCAGGAACGCAATGACCAGTTCCAGAGGAAGAGCCGGCTAACTCTGTGCCAGCAGCCGCGGTAATACAGAGGGCTCAAGCGTTAATCGGAATCACTGGGCTTAAAGCGAGCGTAGGCGGATCGGTAGGCACGTTGTGAAAGCCCACGGCTCAACCGTGGAATTGCAGCGTGAACCCCCGATCTTGAGGCGAGTAGAGGTAGCCAGAACGATAGGTGGAGCGGTGAAATGCGTAGAGATCTATCGGAATGCCGAAGGTGAAGACAGGCTACTGGGCTCGAACTGACGCTGAGGCTCGAAAGCGTGGGGATCAAACGGGATTAGATACCCCGGTAGTCCACGCCGTAAACGATGCGCACTAGGTTGAGGATGCTTGACGCGCCCTCGGCCGTAGCAAAAGTGTTAAGTGCGCCGCCTGGGGAGTACGGTCGCAAGATTAAAACTCAAAGGAATTGACGGGAGCTCACACAAGCGGTGGATCATGTGGCTTAATTCGAAGCAACGCGAAGAACCTTATCCTAGGCTTGACATGCACGGATCAACTCCATGAAAGTGGAGCCACACCCGCAAGGGCGGAACGTGCACAGGTGCTGCATGGCTGTCGTCAGCTCGTGCTGTGAAGTGTCGGGTTAAGTCCCTCAACGAGCGCAACCCCTGTCTCTAGTTGCTAACGGGTAATGCCGAGGACTCTAGCGAGACTGCCGGTGTCAAACCGGAGGAAGGTGGGGATGACGTCAAGTCCTCATGGCCTTTACGCCTAGGGCTGCACACGTGATACAATGGTGCCGACAGAACGATGCGAGGCCGCAAGGCGGAGCAAATCGCTTAAAAGGCACCCCAGTTCGGATTGGAGGCTGCAACCCGCCTCCATGAAGTTGGAATCGCTAGTAATCGCGGATCAGCACGCCGCGGTGAATAAGTTCCTGAGCTTTGTACACACCGCCCGTCAAGTCATGGGAGCTGGCAGCGCCCGAAGTGGCCCCGTTTCAGGGGTCCCTACGGCGAGGCTGGTGACTGGGACTAAGTCGTAACAAGGTAGCCGTAGGGGAACCTGCGGCTGGATCACCTCCTTTCTAAGGGAATGTTCTTAGACATCCCCCGAGAGCGATCTCGGAGATGCAATCGTCAACGTACCTCGTCCACTCACGTGGAAACCGGCTCGGCAACGAGCTGGAATGGCTCCAACTGCTCTTTTCTACAGCGCCCTCGGCTTTGCCGGGGGCGCTGTTCTTTTTGGTGCGCTGAGCCTTGGGTCTTCGGCGGCGCTTGCCGCGGTCTGGCTCGGTTTCGTAGCCTCCGTGGCATGGACCGGCGCAGCTTCATCACCTCTGCAGGATCGGTTGCGGCGGCTGTGCACCTGGCCGCCGATGCACGGGCCATGCACCAAGAAGGCTCGGGAGCCAAGCCCATTCGCCCCAACCCGCCGGTCGCAGGGAAGAACTACGCCCACTCCGTCGCCAGGTGGTGCTACGGCGGATTCGAGCTCAAGGACCTCTGCACCCGAGTCAAGGCACTTGGATGCACCGGCATCGATCTCCTCGGGGAGTCCGAGTGGGGCGTCGCCGCGGATGAAGGGCTGGTCTGCGCGGTCGCGAATGGTCCCACGACCATCGTGGAGGGCATGAATCGCCTCGAGACCCATGATCGCATCGTCAAGGAATCAGAGCGTCTGCTTCCGTTGGCGGCCAAGGCCGGGATCGCTCGAATGGTCGTCTTCAGTGGGAATCGCCGGGACATGGCCGATGACGAGGGGCTTGCGAATTGTGCCGCCTGCCTGCGCCGCATCATGCCTGCCGCACGCGCCGAGGGCGTGACGGTGGTGATGGAACTGCTGAACTCGAAGGTCGACCACCGGGACTACATGTGCGACCGAACCCAATGGGGCGTTCGACTCGCGAAGGCCGTTGACGACGAGCGTTTCCGCCTGCTGTACGACATCTACCACATGCAGGTCATGGAGGGTGACGTCATCGCCACCATCCGTGAGCACTCCCGCTGGATCGCTCACTACCACACCGGCGGGGTGCCCGGGCGCAACGAGATCGACTCGAGCCAAGAGCTGAACTACCCGGCGATCTGCGCTGCCATCGCCCAAACTGGGTTCACGGGTTTCATCGGGCAGGAGTTCATTCCTAGATTCAACCCCATGCACTCGCTGGCCGAGGCCTTGAGCCTTTGCATTGATCCTCGGGCATGCTGATCGACGGGCAACCAGGCTGAGAGGGGGGAGCTTGACCTGCGGCCCTCTCGAGCCAGCGTGAATCAGGACCGGGAACCTGCTGCCGTGCTTCGGGGAGCTGAAAAGGTGATGAAGCGAGAGAAAATTCGCTTGCGCCAAGCAGCGTCCGCACTACCTTGCAGATGCTCGGAAGGAAAGGGCCTCCGCCGCGAAAGCGGCATGTCGGTCGGCCCCGCAAGGGGCGCCTGCCCCGCCTTCCAGCGAAGCAGGTTTCCGGCACGGGGGCTCACTGGCGCGCGATCACTCGCGTTGCCTGCGCGGCGCCCCTGATCGGGCCCCGACCTTCTGCGCTTCGGGCGCCACCGGACTCCATCGTGGGGGAGTCTGGGGCGCCTTTTTCGTTCCGGCAGCAGAGGTGTGCCCGGTCTAGGATCCTTGTCCCAACAAAGGAGCCACCATGACCTCGCTACTCGCTGCTCTTGTCCTCTCGCTTGTACCAGTCGCCGATGGCACTCCCGACTATTCGGCGAGTCCTCTCGACCCTGCTGAGATGGAGCAGCGCCTCGCGGCGTGCCCGGTGACATTCGACAAGGCCATCGAACTCGCTGTAGCCAAGGTGCCGGGCATGGTGGTCGAGGCCGATGTGCATGACCACGGTGGGGTGCTGCAGTACGAAATCATCATTGGCGGAAATGGCACCATCAAGCGCGTGGTGGTGAATTCGACGAGCGGAGAGGTCTTTGCGCCCGCACTCGACCTCAAGGGGGCCATGGCTGCGGCGCGGGCCAAGGTTGATGGCCAGTTCATGAGCGTGGTTTCAGATCAGCTGGCCGACCCGCCGACCTACACCGCCCGCGTGTTTCACAAGGGCAAGATCCACACGATCACGCTCAGCGCCGTCGATGGAGCCATCACGAGCTCAACCGTGCAGGGGCGCTTCCCCGGCGAGGACACAGGCGACAAGGAGCCCGTGGCCCTTCCGAGCGGCCTTCAGTATGTGGACCTGGTCGAAGGAACGGGCGCCCAGCCCAGCGGCCCATCCGCGAGGGTCAGGGTGCACTACACGGGCTACTTCAACGACGGGAAGGTCTTCGACAGCTCAGTCAGTCGTGGCCAGCCGGCCGAGTTCCCCCTTGGCGGAGTGATCAAGGGCTGGACCGAAGGCGTGGGCAGCATGAAGGTCGGTGGCAAGCGCAAGCTCATCATTCCGTTCCAGCTCGCTTACGGCCCTGAAGGTCGCCCAGGAGCGATCCCACCGAAGGCCACGCTGTTCTTCGATGTTGAGCTGATCAGCATCGTCAGCGATCCGGGGGCCGCACCCGCTCCGGGCAAGTGAACCGCTCGTCGGGCATCGCGCCCTTCGGCTGATCGGCCCGCCAACGGTCCGGGTTGCAGGCGCGCGCTCAATGTGCGCCCTGGTTGACTAGGGCTTGATGTCGTCGATCTGCTTCTGGATCTCGCGGTCCCGGGCTTCCATTTGATCACGCACATCGAGTGCCCTGTCGCGGGCCTTGCCCAGCACGCTGCTCGATTGCCGCTTGCCGTCA
>VGXJ01000010.1 GCA_016873375.1 Phycisphaerae bacterium | reverse complement strand
GAGCGTGGTCAGCTCGACGCGGCGCGTCTTGATGTTCAGGCCCTCGCGCGCGAGCGGCTTGCCGTTCTTCCAGAGGCTGGCGGGGACATCGATCACGCTCGTCGCCGCCGACTGCTTGTCGCTCTTTGCGCCGTCGGTGACAGGGCCGGCCTGGTCCGCATTCGGGTTGGTCGCGGCGCCGGGCGCATCGACCTGTGGCGGTATCTGCGGGCGTTCCTGTCCGGGCTTCTCGACCTTGGCCGGCGCCGTCGGCTGCGTCGGTGCTGGCGCTGGTGTGGGCTTTGGCGCCGAGGCCGCTGCATCCTTGGGTGACCTCGTTGGAGGCAGTGGTGTCGCGGCCTCTGGCGGCTTCGTCGGATCGGGCGATGTTGGTGGTGCGGTGGACGGATCGGTGGTCAGAGCGCGATCGAGTGCTGCTGGATCGGGCACAATCCCGGGAACGGAGAGTGCTGGCGCTGGCTCGGGTTGCGCGGGCTGCGCTGGCTTGGGCTCGACGGGCGTGGTCGTGGCGACGGCAGGAGGCGTGGGCGAGGGTGGAGTGGGCTCAGGCGGAGCCGTGGCGGCGGGCGTGAGCGTGGCGGGTTGCGCCGCCGCCGCGGAGCGGTCGACGAGACTCGGCGCCTGGCCCTCGGGGCCCTGTGGCAACGGTTGGGGCTCTGCGGTCACCGATCGCGCGCCACCGCCTGATGACTCCAAGTCGAACGCAGCCTGTTCCTGCGTGGCCAAGCGAGCCAGATGCTCCTGATACTCGTCGTAGCCGATCCAGTTCATGCTGGTCGGCGAGCCGCCCTCGATGCCCGGGGTGACTTCGACCACATCGGGCTCGGGTGGCGGCGGCAGTTCCGGTGCGCGCGGCGGCCGTTGCTCCCCCGGGGGCATCTCGGCGGACTTCGGCTCGGGCTTCGGTTCAGGTTTCTGAACGGGCTTTGATTCAGGCCTTGGCTTCTGGACCTCGTCCTGCGGCCGGTCGGAGGGTTTGGGCCACTTCGAGGGATCGATTTCGGCCGCGTCGGGCTTGCGTGCAGGCTCGATGACGGCGAGTACGGCCTGGCCCACGAGTCGCGCGGCATCCTCGGCGTAGCCACCGAGCACGAGCACGTGCAGCAGGAGGCTGACCACAAAGCCGAACGCGACGGGGCTCACGTTCACGGCTGCCCTTGCGTGCCTTGGGGGCTTGACCCGGTGGGCGTTGCGTTGGGTGTTGCGGCGGCCGGGGGCGCGGGCTGGATGGTGCGCGCAGGAGCGGGCTTGCCCACGATGTTCACCGTGAGCCCGCTGCCCTTGAGGCGCTCCCAGACCTCCTGCAGGATGGGAGCGCGATCGACCGTGCCCTTGCCATCGGCGACCGCGAGGTAGACGACCGTGCGGCCATCGGTCTTTCGACGCTCGTCGACCATGGTCGCGAGCTGGTCGAGGCCTGCCTCGCGCCGGTCCACCCAGACGCGGCCGTCGAGATCGATGCTCACGCTGCAGGCGGGCGGGACCTTGGCCTCGGTCCCCGAACTGAAGCGCTTGAGTTCCATGGGCACGATCGCCACGCGCGTGGTGAGCACCTGCGCGTAGACGAAGAAGGTCAGCAGGAACATCATCACGTCGATGAGCGGCACCAGTTCGATGCGCGGCTCGAGCGGCGTGCGACGCAGGCGAAGCATGCTCAGCCGCCCATCTGCAGCGTGGCGAGCGCCATGAGCTTGTCGTCGACGAAGTCGAAGACCTTGTCAAGGCCGGTGGTGAGGAAGATGCCCCACACCGAGTTGGTGCAGCCGGTGACCTTCATGCGGCACTCGTTGGAGATGACGAGGCGACGCAGGCGCAGCAGCGCGGCAATGTTCGAGCTGGTGAGGTAGTTGACCTCGGTAAGGTCGAGCACCACGTCCCGGTGGTCACCATCCTGCTCGAACCGGGCAGCGAGCGCGGACAGGTCCTCGCTCAAGGAGGGCTCATCCTGCAGTTCGGCGATGACGATCGTCTCGGACCAGTTGGTGAGGGACATGGGGGGCTCCGTGGGGGTGTCTCATTCTTCGTCGGGGACGGCCTCGGTCGGAGCCGGGCCATCCTCGCTCGCATCCACGCGGGCAGCGGCACGCAGCGTGTCGCCATCGCGCAGTCGAACCACGCGCACACCCTGCGTGTTGCGGCCGATGGCACGCACATCCTTGGCCGCGATCCGGACGGCCATCCCGTTGGTGGTCATGAAGAGCAGGTTGTGGTCGTTGGTCACCGGGTGCACGGAGACCACGGGGCCGTTGCGGTCGTTGACCACGATGTCCTTGCGGCCCTTGCCGCCGCGGCTCTGCACGCGCGTGGAGCCGTCTTCCTGCTGCACGAGGTACTCGCCCATGGGCGTGCGTTTGCCGTAGCCGTTGAGCGTGACGGTGCAGAGATCGGCCGTGTCGTCGCAGCGGACGAGCCCGACCACCAAGTCGCCCTCGGCGAGGTCGATGCCGGAAACGCCTGCCGTGTCGCGGCCCATGACGCGTGCATCGTTCTCGTCGAAGCGGATCGCCATGCCCTGTGCCGTCGAGAGCAGCACATGGTCGTTGCCACGGGTGAGCAGGGCATTGACGAGGCCGTCGCCGTCGTTGAGCTTGACTGCAATGATGCCGCTGCGATTGACGTTGCGGTAGTCCTTGAGCGCGCTGCGCTTGACGCGGCCCTGCGCGGTGGCGAAGAAGAGGTAGTCCTCGCTCGCCTCGAAGTCCTTGATGGGCAGGAACGCGCGCACGCGCTCGCCATCGCGCAGGTCAAGCAGGTTGTTCAGGCTCCGGCCCTTGCTGGTGCGGCCAAGCTCAGGGACCTGCCAGACCTTGAGCCGGAACACTCGGCCGGTATCGGTGAAGCAGAGGAGGTCGTCGTGCGAACTCGAGACGAACATGTGCTCGACGAACTCGCCATCGCGCACCTCGCCGCCCTTGATCCCCACGCCGCCGCGGGCCTGCGTGCGGTAGGTCTCGACGGGGAGCCGCTTGGCGAGGCCCTCGCTCGAGATGCTGACCACCACGTCGTGCTCGGCGATGAGCTCGGCCATGTCGAAGTCGGCTGCATCACCTTCCTCGAGCACCGTGCGACGGTCGTCGCCGAAGCGCTCGGCGAGCTCGATCGTGTCCTCGCGGATGATGTCGAGGACCAGGCGATCGCTCGCGAGGATCGCCTCGAGGCCGTCGATCTGCTCGAGCAGCTTGGTGAACTCGTTGGCGAGTTTCTCGATCTCGAGGCCGACGAGCTGGATCAGGCGCAGCGCGCCGATCGCCTCGGCCTGCACGCGCGTGAGCTGGACGCCACCGTCCTGCCGGCTGCGCTCGGCGACCCGCTGCGGGACGAGCGACGCGTATCGATGGTCGGGGGCGATGCGGAAGGCCCGCTGCTGCAAGCGCTCGATCGCTTCCTCGCGGGTGCGGCTCTCGCGGATGATGCGGATGACCTCGTCGATGTCGCAGACGGCGTACATCAGGCCCTCGAGCCGGTGGGCCTGCTGGCGCGCCTGGCGCAACTGGAACTCCGTGCGCCGGCGGATCACCGTGCGGCGGTGGTCGATGTAGGCCTCGATCAGGCTCTTGAAGGGCAGCGTGCGAGGCTGGCCGTTGACGAGCGCGATGTTGATGATGCTGAAGGTCGACTGCAGCGGCGTGTACTCGTAGAGCTTGCGCTCGACGACCTGCGGATCGGCGCCCTTCTTCAGCGTGATCACGATGCGCGTCTGCGCATCGCGGCCAGAGTGGTTGCTGACATCGCTGATGTCGCCGATGCGCGCTTCGCGCTGGCCGTCATCCTTGCGCGTGCACTCGACGATCTTCTCGATCAGGCTGCTCTGCACGACCTGGTAGGGAATCTGGTCGATGACGATGACATCGCGGCCGTTGCGCTGCTCATGGTGCACGGTGCCGCGCACGGTGACGCGACCACGGCCGGTGGCGTAGGCCTCGATGATGCCGCGGCGACCCACGATCACGCCACCGGTGGGGAAGTCGGGCCCCGCGCAGTGGCGCATGAGGTCCTCGAGGCCGATGTCAGGCTGGTCGATGACCGCGACGATCGCCGCGCACACCTCGCGCAGGTTGTGCGGCGGCATGCTGCTGGCCATGCCGACGGCGATGCCCGCGCTGCCGTTGACGAGCAGGTTCGGCAGCTTGGCCGGGAGCACCGTGGGCTCCATCAGGCGATCGTCGTAGTTGGGCTTGAAGTCGACCGTTTCCTTGTCGAGGTCCTCCATGAGCGCGACGGTGGCCGCAGTCATGCGCGCTTCGGTGTAACGCATAGCGGCCGGCGGGTCGCCTTCGATGGAGCCGAAGTTGCCCTGCTTGTCGACGAGCAGGTAGCGGGTCTTCCACGACTGTCCCATGTTGACGAGCGTCGGATAGACCACGCTCTCGCCGTGCGGGTGGTAGTTGCCGCTGGTGTCGCCGCAGATCTTCGCGCACTTGATGTGCTTGCGCCCGGGCGACAGGTTCAGGTCGTTCATCGCCACCAGGATGCGCCGCTGGCTGGGCTTGAGGCCGTCGCGCACATCCGGCAGCGCGCGGTCCATGATCGTGCTCATGGCGTAGGTCAGGTACGACTCGTGGAGCTCACGGTCGATGGCCTGCTCGACGACGCGGTCGATCGGTGCGGGGCTGGGCGATGGTTCCGGTGTGGTGGCCATGGGGGTGGTTGCGACGGCCGCGAGATGCCGCGTTCGAAGCCCGCGAAGCCTACCCGAACCGGGGCCCCGATGCCCGTCCGGCCGAGGTCATTCGGCTCGGCCCAGCAGCGCCAGAAACTCCATGTTTCCCCGGCCCTTTTTGGAGGTCTTGCCACCCGTGATCGGGCTGTCGGCGTGGGCGATCACGCGCACCCCGAGCGCCGGCATCGCAGCGAGCACGCGCGCGCATACGGCGCGGCTGTCGTCGGGTTCGAGCGCGCCACCCTTGAGCAGGCGTTTCTCCTCGGCGGTGACTTCGTAGTGCGGCTTCACGAGCGAGATGATCCGTGCATGCGGAGCCTTCGAGAGCCAGCGCAAGGCAGCAGGGATCGCCAGCCGCTGCGGGGTCCATGCCATGTCGATGGTGATCAGATCGACTGGATCCGCCGGCGCCGGGACATGCAGCGCATTGGTCCGCTCCAAGACCGTGACGCGGGCATCGTTGCGCAGCGTCCACGCGAGCGTGCCGTAGCCGGTGTCGATGGCGGTCACATGGGCTGCGCCCCGTCGCAGGCAGACATCCGTGAACCCGCCAATGTTGCAGCCGAAGTCGGCGACGCGCCAGCCGGCGATCTCGAGGCCGAAGGTTGCGATCGCGTGCTCGAGCTTCAGCCCGGCGCGCGAGACGAAGGGGCAGTCGGGATCGGCCATCGGGTTCAGGCAGGCGGGTGCGCCACGCCGACGATTGCGATTCCCAATCGATCGGCAGCAGCCAGCACGGCGGGCGCATCGACGAGGATCACCCGGCCTGAGCCGATGGCTATGCATGCGCCCCCGTTGCGGGCCACGCGCTCGACGGTCGGTACGCCGATCGTCGGAACATCGGCGCGCATGTCGTGCGAGCGCTTGGCGCTCTTGAAGAGGGTCCAGCCCTTGGCGCGGCAGAGCTCGCCAGCGCGGTCGATCATGCGGTCGGTGCCCTCGAGGGCCTCGACCGCCACGATGTCGCCCTCGCGCACGATGATCGCCTGGCCGACATCGAGCTCGACGATCTTGTCCAGGAGCGGCCAGCCGAACGCCATGTCACGCGCTTGCAGCGAGCCGGGCTGGCAGCGCGTCATCACGCCTTCCTTGGCCATGTGCTCGGGGATGTAGGTCGTGCTGTCGATGAGCGGGACTCCGGCGCCGGCGAGTTCGTCCGCAACCGCGGCAAGCACCACATGCGAGCGACGGTCGTGGCGGAGGCGACGATACCAAAGGTCGATCGCGCGCCAGTCAGGCAGCTGCCGGATCAGCCG
Source organism: Phycisphaerae bacterium (assembly GCA_016873375.1). Taxonomy (GTDB): domain Bacteria; phylum Planctomycetota; class Phycisphaerae; order Phycisphaerales; family SM1A02; genus SYIB01. Next base: position 10,841 of record VGXJ01000010.1, on the reverse strand, counting down.
CAGGGGATCGTGCATGCGCGCCTTGCTCACGCGGCCCACCATGACGGCGTGCGGCACGCCACCCTTGCGCAAGAGGCGGATCCAGCGGCCGAGCTGCACGACGCCCGCGGTGCTGAATGCATCGCACTCGGCCTCGAGTTCGGGCAGGAACTGGTCGCGCAGGCCCACGCAGACCACGCGATGGCCGGCCGCTCGGATGCCGCGCGCCACGAGGACGGGCAACTGGCCTTGGCCAGCGATCAGTCCGACGGGCGAACTCATGCGCTTCGCTCCCGGTCGCCGTGCATCGGCAGCATCTCGACTGGATCGGGCGGGTTCTCCTCGAGCTGCATCATGCGGTCGATCAGGCGCGAGGCATCGGTGTCGCGCAGCACCAGGCTCCGGGCCGCCGGGCGCGCGAAGCCTTCCTCGACCGCGTGATCGAGCAGCTGGCAGAGCGGGTCGAAGTAGCCATCCACATCGAGCAGGCCGATCGGCGCGGGATGTCGACCGATGATGAGGCCGACGAAGGTCTCGAAGAATTCCTCGTAGGTGCCGAAGCCGCCGGGCAGGACGAGGAATGCCTGCGCGCGCGATTCGAGCAGCGCCTTGCGCTCGCGCATGCCGGGCACGACGATGAGCTCGTCGCAGCCTTTCCAGCCCTGCTCGAGCTCCAGAAACTGCTCGGTGATGATGCCGACGACCCTGCCGCCCGCATCCTTGGCCGAGCGACTGACGGTGCCCATCAGGCCGATGCCGCCGCCGCCGTAGACGAGCGTGAGCCCGCGGTGCGCAAGTTCCTTGCCGACGTTGCGCGCGCAGGCCTCGAAGGCCGGATCGCGACCTAGGGCGCTGCCACAGTAGACGGTGATGGCGGTGATCGTCTCGGCCATGCGGAGAGGGTAGTGGGGCCGTGGGCTGAATGCTCGATCGGCGCGGTCTTGACTGCTCCGACGGACATCATCGCCGCTCGCGTGCGAGTCTGTTGAACCTAATCTCCCGGGCGTGACTGCGGCATTCACATCCAGACAGCTGTCTGAGCGATCGGACACGGAGCATGGCGCGGTGGCTGGCTGCCTCGTGTCTACGCTCGCCGGCCTGCTTGCCGCGCGCAGCGTCGTTGCGTGGACGCCGCTCGTCCACTTTGACTTGGATCCTTCCGCGATCTCGCGCGATGCGGTGGTGCCGTTCGCCGGACTCGGTCCGGCCGGCAGTCTGGCGATCGATGCGCTGACTTGCCTCGTGGCCGCGGGGTTGCTTGCGGTCCTAGCGCGAAGCCGCACCGCAGCATGGCAGGGTGGCCTAGCGATCACGGCAGGCATCGTGGCGGCGATCGACCTTGGGCTCGTCCTCCGTGGGGAGTTCGAGAATCTCTGGCGCGGCAGTGCGTGGGTGAGCGCGTTCGTGGGCGCGGGAGCGCTGGCGGCATGCTCCGCTCATGCGCAGGCAGCGCGCCTGCAGCGCATTGCGCTGGCGGTCTTCCTCTCGGTGGCCGCACTCTGGCTTGTTCGTGGTGCGTGGCAGCTCGCGGTGGAGCACCCTGCGACCGTGGCGCAGTACGCGGCGTCGAAACAGGAGTTCCTCGCAGCGCAGGGCTGGACCGCGGAGTCGGCGCAGGCACAGACCTACGAACGTCGACTCATGCAGCTGGAGGCCACCGGATGGTTCGGGCTCTCCAACATCATGGCGGGGCTCGTGGGCGCCGTGGGTGTGGCGTGTGCGGTGCTTGCCGTGCAGGCGCGCCGAACGCTCGCGCTGCCTTTTGCAGCGGTGCTGGCGTTGTGTGCCGTTGCTAGCGCGGCGATCGTGGTGGTGAATGGATCGAAGGGTGCGCTCGCCGCGTGCGCACTCGGGCTCGTGGCCGCATGGTGGTCACGACGATCGTCATGGCACGCTCGCGTGGCGGTGCTTGCAGCGCTCGTCATTCCGGTCGCGGCGGTCCTGGCGCGAGGTGCGCTCGGCGAATCGCTGGGCGAACGAAGCCTCTTCTTCCGTTCGCAGTATTGGGTCGGCGCCTGGCAGGTCATGCTGGATGCCTGGCCCTGGGGTTGTGGTCCCGATTCCTTCCAAGCCGCGTACACGCTGCACCGTCCCGCTCTCGCGGTCGAAGAAGTGACGAGTGCGCATGCGGCGCCGGTGGATTGGCTTGCCACCATGGGTCTGGCCGGCGTGCTGATGACCGCTGCATGGGTCGTGATGCTCTGGGGATGCGGCACGGACCGGGCGACGGATGCGCAGCACGAGCGCGCAACTGCGGCTGCATCGGCCCACGATGCTGGCACGCGCGAAGCATGGATGGTGTCGCTGCTTGGCCTGTCGGTCGTCGGCGTGATCACCACGCTGGCCGATCCCGGTGGTCGCGTGCTGCCTGCGATCGGGATCGTGCTGGCAGCCGGGCTCGCCCAAGCGATGGTGAGTGGTTTGGCGAACCTTGATGCCCGAGCGCTCCGCACGGTCACGACTGGGCTTGCGATGGTGCTCGCCGCCCATGCCATGATCGAGATGACCCTTTGGCAACCGGGCAGTGCATCGTGGGTGCTCGGTGTGATTGGGGCTGTCGCCATGGGTAACCACGTTCTTCCCATCGCCAACACGGTCCGCTCGACGGCGGGGGTGCCGACGGGAACCCCGGCAGCATCGACGGGATCTGGCGGCACCGCGCAGCGCTGGCCCATCGCGTTGGGCGCGGCCTGCCTTGCCATGATCGCCGCGCTGCAGGGCGTAGCCGCGTCGGCAACGGCTCGCCAGGAACAGGCAGTCGACGCCGCCGCCGAAACGCTCGTCGAGAATCTCTTCACGGCGCCTGCGCGCGCGAGCGCAGGCGAGCAACTCCGCGAGGCCGTCGAGCAGGAGCCGATCCTTCGTCGCCATCTGCTGCTGCTCAAGTCGGCGGATCAGTTCCTGCAGGCCGGGCTCGCGGAGCCCGATCCGGCGCGGGCCCGGGTGTGGTTCGGCGAAGCGCTCGACTCCGCTCGCGCCGCTCGCGACGCGTTCCCGTTCCGTTCAGCCTTGGTGTCGGCGGCGATCATCGATGCTATGGTCGTGCGCGGTCTTGTGGGTTGGGATGAGGTCGTCGCTGTGCGGAGCGATGTGCTCACGCAGGATCCTCGTCACACCACCTCCTTGGTACGGCTCGCCGATGCCTACGGCATGGCAGGGAACGATGCCGCTGCGCGCGATGCCGCGCGCAAGGCGCTTGAGGTCGATGACTCCTTCCGTCTCGATCCGCTGCGTCAGCTGCCGAGTGCCGTGCGAGAGCGATGCCGCATCGTCGCAGAGGTGCGCTGAGCGGCCCCCGGTCACGTCCTTGCCCTGACCAGCCTCACTTCGCAGCGCGTTCGATCGCTGCCACCACATCGCCCGGCGTGTAGAGCTCGCTCTTCCAGATCGGTCCGTCCGTGGGGGACACGATCACGAGCAGCGGAATCGTCGCGCCGCCGGCCGCTTTGAGCCGATCGCCGCGCGCCGGTACGCCGCTGGTCAGGTCGACCTTGAGCGGTACCACGCCGCGCTGTTCAAGCGCATCGAGCACGGCCTGTGATTCGAGCACGGTCTTCTCGAGCGTCTTGCAGTTGATGCACCAGTCCGCCGTGAAGTCGACGAGCACGACCTTGCCCTCCCTGAGCGCAGCGGCCTCGCGCTCGGCCGTCCAGGTCTGCCAGTCGATCGCCTCGTAGGTCATCGACCAGCCGATGAGCGCGCTCGCACCCGCGATGAGCAGCCCCACGCCGCCGAACACGGTGCGGTTGCGACCGGTCTTCGCGATCTTCAGCGTGCCGCGCACGAGCCAAAGGCCCGCCGCGATGCCCGCGAGCGAAACGAGCCACCAGTACGCATGGCTCGGCTCCTCGAGATAGCCGTTCACGCCACTGCCGACGAAGTACAGGCCGGCAGCAAGGAGCAGCAGCCCCATGCACTGCTTGAGTAGTTCACCCGCCGCGCCACCGCGCGGCATGCGGTCGACGAGCCGTGGATTCATGCTGAGCAGGAGGTACGGCAACGCCATGCCCAGGCCGATCGACGTGAACACGAGCATCACCGTGCCCGGATCCCGGATCTTGATGGCGTAGCCGGCGGCCGCACCCATCAAGGGCGCGGTGCAGGGTGTGCTGAGCACCGCGGTCATGATGCCGAACACGAAGCTGCCGCCCGCCGATTCCTGCTTCGTCTCGATGGAATAGACCCAGTTCGGCAGCCCGACGGTGAAGAAGCCCGCCATCCCGATCGCCATCACGCAGATGAAGACGCCGACGGCGATCGTGAACCACGGCAGCTGGAAGAGCGCGTTGAGCTGCGCGAAACCTTCGAGCGCCTTGATGCCGGTGCTCGCGAGCGCAAATAGCGTGCCGAGCGCGACCCAGAAGAAGACGACGCCCAGGCTCATGATCCCGCCCAGCTGCAGCATGCGGCCCTTCGTGCCGGCCGCGCGCGAGAGGCTCATGATCTTGAGGGGGATCACCGGCAGCACGCACGGCGTGAAGTTCAGCAGCACGCCGCCGAGCGCAGCGAGCAGCGCCAGCAGCACGAGCCCCGAGCCGCGCGGATCGATCTCGAAACGGATCGAGTCGGTGAGCTTGAATTCGAGCGAGACCGGCGCCTGCTCGCCGCCACGAATGCGCCCGAAGACCGAGGGATCGAAGCCCGCAAAGAGATCACCGGGAACCGCAGCCGCCGTGGTGCCGTCGATCGCGAGCGAGATCGTTTCCGTCGCGTCGGCGGGGGCAAGGCAGGTGGCATCGTCGCAGCTCTGGAAGCCGGCCTTCACCGTCAGCGTGACGGCGCCGCTCGCGCCGGGTGCGATCGTGACGGGGACGAAGACGACCGAGCGGCCCTCGAAGACCGCGTAGGACTGCTCGCCATCGCCAAGGTCGGCCTTGACGGTGTGCACCGCGGGCCACTGCGTGAAGCCCTCGTGCACGGTGGCCTTGGCAGGATCGCCGCTGGTCACCGCGATCGTCGTGTTCACGGCACCGATGAACTCGGCCGTGCCTTCAGGGAGCGCTCGCTGGTTGGGCCAGGTGTGCCAGCCCGGCGCGATCGCGAGCTCGACCGCGATCACCAGGTCGGCGCCGGCGGCAGGGCTCATGGTCGAGGCGACGGCCCGGACCTTGACCTTGTCGGTGCTCAGGCCGGTGCCGGCCTCCTCTGGCTCGCCGAGAGGGGCGGAGCCCGGAAAACCGCTCAATCCGGGCACCTGAGCGATCGCAGCGGGTGGGCCCCCGACCAGCAGCACGAGGGCGCAGAAGATCGCTCCAAGGCGGTCAAGACAGGTCATGTGGACATCCTACGGCTCGGCCGGAGCGAGGTTTGGCTCTTCCGCTGTCTCGGGAAAATCGCTAGAATCGCGTTTCCCGCCGGGTCGTCCGTGCGGGGCTCGTCTCTCGCACCCCTTCGTTGAAACGGCGCATGCTTCGATCCATCGACAGCCTGCTTGCCCGCCTGATGGCGGGTTCCGCTTCGACGGCCCACCGCTGATGGCGCGCTTGCGCGTCAATCCTCGGTCGGCCGGCGTCGGTCGCGCCTTGCTCCCCGCTTGCGGGAAGGCAGGGGGCGCCTAGCGCCAAGGCAGCCACCATCGGGTGGTCGTAGAGCGACGAGCCACGCGGTTGCCGCAACCGCCGTGGCTCGATGTGTTTTTGCGCGGCGACAACCCACCAATTCTCCAACCCATCAACTCAGTACGCCAAGGACCAGACCATGAACCAAGAGACCCTCCGCATCCTCGAATCGATCGCCCGCGAACGAAGCATCGACCGTGACCTCCTGATCCAGGATCTGGAGCAGGCCATGGTGAGTGCCGCGCGCAAGCACTTCAATTCGCTCGATCCCGAGGAGTTCGGCTGCGAGATGGATCGCCTGACCGGCGCCATCACGCTCTGGCGCAATGACCTGGAGACCGGCGAGCGCGAGAACATCCCGCTCGCACGCTTGGGCCGCATTCCCGCGCAGACCGCGAAGCAGGTCATGATCCAGCGCTTCCGCGAGGACGAACGCAGCAGCCTGCTCGACCAGTTCAGCAAGCGGCAGGGCGAGCTGGTCACCGGACTGGCGCAGCGCTACGAGGGCAACGCACTCATCGTGCAGATCGACCGCGCCGAAGGCTTCATGCCGCGCAGCGAGCAGATTCCCGGCGAGCAGTTCCAGCCCGGCGATCGCGTGCGCTGCCTCCTGCTTGACGTTCGCGATGCAGGCCATCAGGTCAAGATCGTGCTCAGCCGCGCTCACCAGGACTTCATCCGCCGCCTCTTCGAGGCTGAAGTGCCTGAAGTTGCCGAGCGCACCATCGAGATCAAGGCCATGTCGCGCGAGCCGGGCTTCCGCACCAAGCTTGCGGTCGCGAGCATCGACAGCAAGGTCGATGCCGTCGGCGCCTGCGTCGGTGTGCGCGGAAGCCGCATCCGCAACATCGTCGATGAGCTCGGCGGCGAGAAGATCGACATCGTGCGCTGGAACGAGAGCAGCCAGATCCTGATCTCGAACGCGCTCAAGCCCGCCGAAGTCGAGGAAGTCAGCCTGTGCTTCGAGCTCGGCCGCGCCACGATCATCGTGCGCGACGACCAGCTGTCGCTGGCCATCGGCCGCCGCGGCCAGAATGTCCGCCTTGCTGCGCGCCTGACTGGCTGGGATGTCGACATCCTCACGCCGCCTGAGTTCCAGCGCGGCCTCGAGATCCTGGAAGAGACCGTGCGTGGCGTCGACGGCGTCACGGACGAGATGCTCGACCGTATGGGTGTCCTGGGCCTCATCAGCGTCTTCGACGTCGAAGAGGTCGGCGAGGCGATCCTCGTCAATGAAGCCGGCATGAGCGATGAACTCGCCGTGGCGGTCGTCGATGCGTGCACCGAGCGCGCCAAGGTTGTCGCTGCCGAGCAGGAAGCCGCCAAGCAGGCCGAGGCCGAGCGCATGGCTGCCGAGGGCGGCGATGCGGTCGATGGCATCCTCGGCGGCGGCCAGCCCGCTTCGCCCGATGCTGCCAGCGAAGCTGCGGCCGACGACATCCTCGGGCGCTGAGCGCTTCACCCATCCTTCACGATCCCGCACCATCATCCAGACCAGCAGCGACTCACCGGAACCATCAAAGAAAGAGCACCGATTGAGCACTCCCAAGGGCAGCAAGATCAGGATCAGCCAACTCGCCAAGGAACTCGGCGTCACCAGCAAGGACGTCGTCGAGAAGTGCCAGCGTGAGCAGATCGAGGGCGTCTCGAGCGCTGCATCGACGGTGTCGGTTGGCCTCTCGCTGACCATTCGAGAGTGGTTCTCCGGCGCTGCCGGCGGCACGGCAGTCGAGACTGCCGAGAAGGTCGATGTCGTCGAGGCGAAGAAGCGCGCCACGACGGCGAAGTCAACCAAGAAGAAGAAGGGCGACGACGCGACGGGCGATGCCCCGGCGCCGACCTCAACTGAATCGGTCGAGCCCAAGCCCGCTGCCGTCGAGGCCAAGGCTGCAGCGCCGGTCAAGGGCGCGCGAGTCGCGCCTGCAGCCGCACCGGCTGCAACTCCGCAACCAGGTTCCGTTGCAGCGCCGAAGGCCGTTGGAGCGACTCCAGCCGCCGCACCCGGAACTCCGCCCAGCGCAGCGGTCACGGGACGACCCTCCAGCCTGACCTCGGGCGTGGTTCGCACTGGTGCCAGCGGCCTCGCTCCGCGCACCCCACCCGCAGCGCCCGGCACGACCGGTGGCACGCCGCCCTCGGCAGGGCCCGGCTCGACCGGAACGGGCCCGTCAGGCCCCGCTGGTACCACGCCGCCCTCGTCCGCGCGCCCGACATGGCGCCCAAGCGACACGGGCCCGCGTGCTGCACCGAATGTTCCTCGTCGGCCCGACATCATCAAGCCCGCAGGGCAGATGCTGTCTCAGCCGAGCAAGACCGCGCTCTCCGGCCCGCGTGTCGTGCGCGTCGAGGAGCCTGATCGACTCGCTGCGCCGCGCCCGCGAACGGGCCCAGGCACGGGTGGTCCGGGGGCAGGTGGCCCCGGCCGTTCCGGCCCACGGACAGGGGGTTTCGGTGGCGCAGGTGTGCGCACCGGCGGTCCGGCCGGTCCGAGTGGCCCTTCGCGTGGCCGCGATGATCGCCGCACCGGTCCTAACGACAAGCGAGCGGGTGGTCGCGCCGACGGTGCAGGCCGCAGCGCAAAGGCGGGCGGCGATGCGCCCTTCGAGCCATGGCGCGCCCAGGACCTCATCGATCGTGAGGGCCGCCTGACTCGCGCCGGTGGCTTCTTCAAGAGCCACAAGACCGTCCCGGGTCGCGCTGGCCCGGGCGGTCGCATGGGCGCCGGCGGCCGTGCGCAGCCGCAGAAGAGCAGCGGTCCCGTCAAGATTGCCGAGCCGATCGTGATCAAGGAGCTCAGCGCCGCCACCGGCGTGAAGTCCACCGACATCCTGAAGAAGCTCCTGCTGTCGGGCACCATGGCCACGATCAACAGCGTGATCGAGACCTCGCGCGCCGAGGAGATCATGCTCGAATTCGACATCGTGCTCGAGGTCGTCAGCGAGCAGACTGCCGAAGATGCGATCGCCAGCCAGTTCGCCCAGCGCGAGCGCAAGGACCCCCGATCGCGTTCACCGGTGATCACGATCCTCGGCCACGTCGATCACGGCAAGACCAGCCTGCTCGACCGGATCCGCAAGGCCAACGTGGCCTCTGGCGAGGCGGGCGGCATCACGCAGGCCACCAGTGCCTTCATGGTGCCGGTCAAGGCGGGCGATGGTGATCGCACGCTCACCTTCATCGATACCCCCGGTCACGAGGCCTTCACCGCCATGCGTTCTCGCGGTGCGCGCATCACGGACATCGTGGTGCTCGTGGTCGATGCCGTCGACGGCGTCATGCCGCAGACCGTCGAGAGCATCAACCACGCGAAGGCCGCCGGCGTGCCGATCGTCGTCGCGCTCAACAAGGTCGACAAGCCCGAAGCGAGCGAGAAGACCTTCCAGCGCATCTACGGCCAGCTCGCCGAGCACGGCCTGAACACGGTGCCCTGGGGCGGCGAAGTCGAAGTCGTCAAGACCAGCGCGCTCAAGGACATCGGCATCCAGGATCTGCTCGACATGTTGGCGCTCGTGGCCGACATGAAGGGCATCGTGTCCGACTGGGCCGGCAATGCGCAGGGCGCGGTGCTCGAGGCGCAGATGGAAGAGGGCCGCGGCCCCGTGGCGCGCATCCTCGTCCAGGAAGGCGTGCTGAAGAAGGGCGACTCGATCGTGATCGGCCGCGCGTCGGGACGCATCCGCGACATCGTCAACGACCGTGGCCAGCGGATCACCGAAGCGGTGCCCGGAACGCCGTGTGCCGTGAGCGGTCTGGATGAACTCCCCGACGCGGGCGACAAGTTCTTCGTCGTCGATTCGCTCAAGGAGGCCGAGCAGGCCGCGAACGAGCGCCGACAGGCCGAGCGCCTGCGCGAGCTCGCCGCACCCAAGGTCACCCTCGACAACATCCTCGAGCACATCGGCAAGGACAAGGCGAAGGAACTTTCGCTCGTGGTCAAGGCCGACGTGCAGGGTAGTGTCGAGACCCTCAAGGCCATGCTGCCCAAGATCAGCGTGGGCGACCTCAAGGTCGTGGTCAAGCACTGTGCGGTGGGCGGCATCAACGAGAGCGACATGCTGCTCGCCGAGACGACCGGCGCAATCGTGGTGGGCTTCAACGTCACGACCAACGCCAAGGCGCGCGCCCTCTCCGAGTCCAAGAAGATCGATGTCCGCCTCTACGACGTCATCTACCACATCAGCGAGGACATCGAGAAGGCGCTCAAGGGCATGCTCGAGCCGACGGTGCGCATCGACGTACTCGGTCACGCCGAGGTGCGCCAGGTCTTCCGCATCTCCAAGGTCGGCGCGATCGCGGGCTGCTACGTCACCGACGGCACGGTCGAGCGCAACGCGCAGATCCGCGTCACGCGCGGTGGCATCGTCATCGAGAAGGATCGCCGGCTCGAGCAGCTCAAGCGGTTCAAGGACGACGCCAAGGAAGTGCGTTCGGGCAACGAGTGCGGCATGAAGATCGTCGGCTACGACGACATCCAGGTCGGCGATGTGCTCGAGTGCTACAAGTCCGTCGTCGTGCGTGAAGGCAGCGATGACTGAGCGCCGCCGACCCGCCACATCGCTCCCCGGCATCGGCGGCAAGGACGAGACGCCGATCCGCCTGCTGCAGTGGGCGAGCGTGATCCGCCGCGCGTTGCAGCAGCGGCTGTCCGAGGGGCTGGCCGATCCGCGCTTCCAGGGCCTGGTCTCGATCGTCTCGGTCGAGGTCTCGCCGGATGAGCAGCGCGCCCTCGTGCGCGTGAGTGTGTCGCCCGCCGACCGCGGCCGGCTCGCGGTCAGCGCACTGCGGAGCGCGGCGGCGCACCTGCGCCATGTCGTGCGTGACGAGAGCGCGCTGCGGCATGTGCCGCGGCTTGACTTCATCCTCGATGAGAGCGGCCATCGCCAGATGACCGTCGAACAGGCGATCGCCGAAGGCCTGCGCCGGGAGGGCATCGTGCCCGCGCCTGACCTGGGCGGCAGGGCAAGCGACGATGACGGATCCGATCAAGGGTCCGAGGCAATTTCCGACCAGGCAGACCACACGTGACCACCACCATGACCGCCAAGAAGCACCAGTTCGTCCAGACCAAGTTCAGTGCGCTGGTGAAGCGCCATGCCCAGCCGGAGCACGCGGCCGACCCCAACGCGGTCGACCCTGTCGCCCTGCTGATCTCGAGCTTCCTCATGTATGACGCGCCAAGCCACATGGCCGAGGCCGCCATGCAGAAGATCCGCTCGGCGACCGTCGACTTCAACGAGTTTCGCGTGAGCCTCGTCGAGGAGATGGTGCAGATCATCGGCGTGCGCTACCCCCGTGCCGAGGAGC
>VGXJ01000009.1 GCA_016873375.1 Phycisphaerae bacterium | reverse complement strand
CAGCGGGCTCGGCCACGATCGAGCGGGATGTCTTCCGTACGGCAGGGCAATACCGTGCCGCTGAAGCAGCGTCGCCCAACCAACAGGCGATCCGCTTCTCGTGGGATCGCACCATCGGCCTGTGGCTTGCCGCGTTCTTCACGCTGGCCGTCTTCAGTTTCCTGGTGGGCGACAACCCTGCCTACAAGTTCACCGAAAGCATCGTGATCGGTGTCAGCGCCGGCTACTGGATGGTGGTCGCCTTCTGGGACACGCTGGTCCCCAAGCTGTTGGCGAATCTTGCGCCGGACATGGTCAAGGCCTGGTGCATGCCCAACCTCGAGGGCGGCGCGTTCCACCTCGACGCACTGATCCCGCTCGGCTTGGGCCTCATGCTGCTGTCGCAGCTCACGCCGCTGGGCCGGCATGTTGGGCGCTGGCCGCTGGCCTTCGTCATCGGCACCTTTGCGGGCCTCAAGATGGTGAGCCATGTCGAGAGCGACATCATCGAGCAGGTCCGCGCGACGATGCTGCCGCTGGTGGTCTTTGGCGATGATGGTTCGTTTGCGGCATGGGCATCGATCCGCAATGCGGTCACCGTGGCCGGCGTGCTCTGCACGCTCGCGTACTTCGTCTTCAGCGTCGAGCACAAGGGTGCGGTGGGCCGTGCGGCGCGGGTCGGCGTCTGGTTCCTGATGATCACCTTCGGTTCGGCCTTCGGCTTCACGGTCATGGGCCGCATTGCGCTGCTGGCCGCCCGCTTCGAGTTCCTCTTCATCGACTGGCTCTGGCTCATCGATCCCAAGGGGGAGCGGACGATGTCGGCGGTCGCCGCCGCCACGAAGGCAGGCGCGTGCATTCTGAACACAATCTGAACATCGTCAAGGTTCGGTCTGAACAATCTAAATTTGGAGCATGGTTAGCGTTCACACCATGTTCGGGTTGCGTTCGGGCCGGGTGACGGCCCGCAACCTGGGCGCGCAACGGGTGGTGCGTTGCGCGACTGGAGCGAGCCATGGTCCGTCTAGCCACGATCTTCACAGTGTTCAGTCTCGGCGCTGGCGGTGATGCGGGCGTTCAGGCCGAGATCGACGCACTGCGTGCCGACCTGCGCGCCTTCCAGCGGAGCCAGTCGCAGGGCACGCTCGATACCGAGCGCGCTGCCGAGATTCGCACCATCGTGAAGGACGCCCTCGCCGACGCAGGCACCCGCACGATGATGCAGGATGGCCGGGGCCAACCCAGCTTCCAAGGTGACAGTTTTTATCGGCTCGATGCGACCGGCACCGAGATCACCTCGGCCGACGGAAACTTCCGCTACCACCTGAACATCCAGATGCAGTTGCGGTTCATCTGGAATCATCGGGAGGAACTCGGTGACACCCAGGGGTTCGAAAACCGACGCTTGCGCTTCCTCATGGATGGTCACGCGTTCGGCAAGGAGTGGCGCTACATGTTGCAGGTGTCGCGACCGAGCGTCGTCCCGTCGCCTCTGGTGCCGGACATCGAGGATGCCTGGGTCGCCCGTGTGCTCTCCCCCGAACTCCAACTGAAGATGGGGCAGTTCAGGCCCTGTTTCACGCGTGAGGAGGGCATGAGCTCCGCGACGACGCTCTTCATGGAGCGCAGTGCGCTGAACAACTACTTCCGTGCCGCGCGTTCCCGGGGCATTGCCCTCGAGTGGGAGACGGAGCACTTCATGTGGCGCAGCGGTTGGTTCGACGGCATCACGGTGCGGTCGCCAGTGACGCCTGATGAGGCCGGCTACAACACCGGGAACACCGTCAACCTACCTTGGGACAACAGGTTGGCGATCGATTGGGCGTTCTCCAGCCGCTTTGACTGGAAGCTCGCGGGAACCTGGAACGAGTTGCGCGACTACACCCCGTGGCTCGACATGAAGGGGCAGGCCACCAATCTCGGGGTGGCTGTTGACGCGGAACAGGCGAGTCCATCGGCCCCATTCCCATCCGATCCGTGGATGCTCGAGGTGACCGCCGATCTCATGCACAAGCAGGCGGGTTGGTCGATCTTCGCGTGGGGTGTCTTTCGTCGTGTGCAGAGCGACTTGGGCCAGTCGAACCAGTGGGGTGCGCTCGTGCAGGCCAGCACGATGCTTGCTGAGCGTTGGGAGACCGGCGTGCGGTACAGCATTGGCGATACGGGAGCCGACAGCAGTGATGCGTATCCCATGCTCAGCCTGCTTGAACTGAACTTGAGCTACTACTTCCACAAGCACCTCATGAAGGTCCAGTTGGACATGGGCTACTCCTTCGAGGGGCTGAGCACCAACAGACTCGGCAATGGCTTCGCCACGTCGAGCGCCAACCTGCTGCCGGATGTCCAGCCACCGGGTGGCGACGTCTCGGGACAGGTGTACATCGGCATCCAGTACCAAGTGCTCTTCTGAGGCTGGCGCGGGGCGTATGCTCAAGCGCCCATGCTGTCCGTATCGAGCGCTCCATCCACGATCGAACGCACGGAACCGTCCGCCGGATCCTCGCCCGCCGGCGCCGATCCGTGCGTCTTGCTGATCCTGGGGGCGAGTGGCGACTTGACGCATCGCAAGCTCATCCCATCGATGTACGAGATGCACTGCCTCGGTGCATTGCACCCCTCGACGGCGATCCTGGGCATGAGCCGGACCGCGAAGACGGATGAAAGCTGGCGTACCGAGATGCGCACCGCCGTGCAGGCCTCGGTGCAGGGTTTCGACTCCACGCGCTGGCAGTCCTTCGCGGAGCGACTCTTCTATCACGCGGGCGATGCAGCTGCGCAGGCGACCTATCCGGCGCTCATCGAGCGGCTCGGAGCGTTGGCTGCTTCGCGCGGGACACGGGGCAACATCCTCTTCTACCTTTCGGTGGCGCCGTCCCTCTATGAGCCCATCGTGCAGTGCATCGACGAGGCGGGCCTGGTCACGGAGGGCAAGCGCTGGTGCAGCATCGATCCGAAGGGCCGTTCATGGCAGCGGATCGTGGTGGAGAAGCCCTTCGGCACCGATGAAGCGAGCGCGGTAAGCCTGAACCGAGCGCTCGGCCGGGTCTTTGAAGAGGACTCGACCTACCGCATCGACCACTACCTGGGCAAGGACTTGGTGCAGAGCCTCCTCGTCCTGCGCTTCGCCAACAGCATCTTCGAGCCGGTGTGGAATCACCGCTACATCGACCATGTGCAGATCACCGCGGCCGAGACCGTGGGCATCGGCACGCGCGGCGGTTTCTACGAGCAGACCGGCGCCGTGCGCGACATGATCCAGAGCCACCTCATGCAGGTGCTCGCCTTCGTCGCCATGGAGCCACCGAACCGGATGCGTGCCAACGAGATCCGCAGCGAGAAGATCAAGCTCATCGGTGCGATTCGACCGACCGCTTCGGCCGAGGTGATGACCCACGGTGCCCTGGGACAGTATGGACCCGGTTCCGAGCCCGCCTATGCACAGGTGCAAGGAGTTGCGCCCGGCTCGAAAGTCGAGACCTTCGCGGCCATCAAGCTGCATTTGGACACATGGCGCTGGGCGGGCACGCCGTTCTACCTGCGCACGGGAAAGGCCATGCGTGCCAAGCGCACCGAGGTCGTGGTGCAGTTCAAGGCGCCAGCTGCGGACCTCTTTAAGGGCGTTCCGCACGGCGCGGGCGGCGTGCAGGGAAACCGCCTCGTCATCGAGATCGCTCCCCGCGAACGGGCGGAACTTCGCTTCGAGAGCAAGGTCCCCGGCCGACGCATGGCGATCGCGCCGGTGGCGATGGAGGCCGACTTCCGCAAGGAGTTCGGTGGGCATGCGGTCGAGGCATACGGGCCGTTGATCATCGATGCGATGCGCGGCGACCAATCGCTCTTCAAGCACCGCACCGAGGTCGAGGGCGCATGGAGCGCCGTGATGCCGTTCCTCGACGCACGCAGCGCGCTGCTGCGCGAGGGCATCGCGGGCAACTACACGCAAGGTTCGTGGGGACCTAAGTCGGCCGACGACATGATGCTGCGTGATGGCCGCGCCTGGCACGACGGCTGAGCCATGTCGATCGATCCATATGACCTCGTCGACGAGTCCTTCGTGGCGCCCACGCTCCCGGGTCGCGTAGTCACCGGTACGGATGCCGATGAGGTGCACGGTTCGCTCGGCGCTGACCTGCTCCTGCAGGCGAACAACTGCGTGCGCTCATTCGGCGACTTCCACCTCGCCTTGTCCGGTGGCTCGACGCCGCTTCCCTTCTATCGATGCCTGATGGTCGATCCGCGGTTCCGGCAGTTGCCGTGGCAGCGCACGCACCTGTGGGTCGTCGATGAGCGTTGCGTTGCGCCTGAGGACGACCGCTGCAATTTCCTTCACATCCGGCAGACCATCGTCGAGCACGTGGACATCCCGCCGCAGCAGGTGCACCCGATGGATGCCCACCTTCCCGGCGCAGCGGCGGCCTATGACCAGGCACTGCGCGAAACGCTCGCCTGGCGCGAGGTTGGCCATGACCGGCTCGATTTCGTGCTGCTGGGGATGGGCGGTGATGGCCACACGGCAAGCCTGTTCCCCCACAGCCCGGCGCTCAAGGAGCGCACCGCACTCGTCGCATCCAACGATGGTCCGACCGTCACGCCGCCCGCCCGCGTCACGATGACCTACCGGCTGTTGAACGCCTCGCGATTCGTGGCCGTGCTCGTAATGGGTTCATCCAAGCATGCGATGCTCGAGCGCGTCGCGCGTGCAGACGCGGATGATGCTGCGACCCTGCCGATCCGGGGCATCGTGCCGACTGGCGGTGAACTCCGTTGGTACCTCGATCGCGCCGCGTGCACGGGCGTTCAAGCATCCTGACGCAGTGCCTCACGCGCCCTGCGCATCCAGGAATCCCTGCAGGATCACGCAGGCGGCAAGTGCATCGCGGATCGCCTTCTTCTGTCCGTGGGTGCGGCCGCTGCGTTGCAGGAACTCCTCGGCATCCATGCTCGAGCAGCGCTCATCCTGAAGGTGGATCGGCAGGTCGGTGCGCTGCCGCAGCAGTTCGACGAACGAGCGCACGATCTTGGCGCGGGGTCCCTCGGAGCCATCCATGTTGAAGGGCATGCCGACAACGAGGTCGGTCGGGTCATGACTCTCGATGGCGCGAAGCACGGCATCTCGGATGAGGTCGTGCGTGGTGGCCTGCACCACCTCGAGCGGCATGGGTAGGCGGAGCACGCTGTCCGCCACGGCCAGCCCCGTACGCTTGTCGCCCAGATCGATGGCGAGGAATCGCGGCATCAACGGAGCGACGGCGGAAGACGCGCCACGAGGTCCTTGACCTGCTCGGCCAGATCGGCCCGGCAAACGAGCGTGGCGTCCTTGGTGCGCACGATGATGACCTGGTCAAGCCCGATCGTCGCGACGGTGTGCGATGGATCGTCACTGGCGACCACCACGTTGGTCGAGCCCACATGCTCTGTCACGCAGGATGCACGGTTGCCCGCGTCATCGGCCGCCAGCGTCGACCCCCAGCTCGGCCATGACCCCACGTCTTTCCACTCGACCGGCATCGGCACGGTGCAGACCGAGAGCGAGGCATCCACGCTCGCAGGCTCCATGAGCGCCACGTCAACACTCACCTTCGGCAGGCTTGGATAGACCTCGGCGACGGTGGGAGCGAGGTCGGCACCGCGCGCGGCGGCTTCATGGATTCGCATGAGCCCGGCGTGGCTGTCGGGGCGGAACCGTGCGATCGCGTCGAGCACGGTCCTGGCATGCAGCACGAACATGCCGCTGTTCCAGCCGAAGCGGCCGCTGGCCACGTATTCCTGTGCGCGCTTGATGTCGGGCTTCTCGACGAAGCGCTTGCAGTGGACAGCCCGTGCGAAGCCCGGCACGGCGTCGCCGTACTCGACATAGCCATACCCGGTCGCTGGATGGGTCGGCGTGATCGCGAACGTCGCGAACCTCGTTGGGTCGGCCTCGACGAGTGCGAAGCCGGTCTGCATGCACGCCTCAAACGTCGTCTGTGGCGTGATGAGGTGATCGGCTGTCAGCACGCAGAAGATGGCGTTCGGATCGCGCGCGGCCAGCACCGCCGCCGTGAAGCCCACGGCGTTCAGCGTGTCGCGACCGATCGGTTCGCCGAGGAAGTTCGTGGGTTCAAGCCCGGGTACCGCGCGGAGTACCTGATCCCGGGCTGCAGCTGCGGCGCACACGAGCCGTCGTTGCGCGGGAACGAGTCCTGCGATCCGCTCGCCGGCGATCTCCAGCAGGCTGCGGCCGCCGATGAAGGGCACGAGCTGCTTGGGCATCGCCGAACGGCTCATTGGCCAGAGCCGCGTCCCGCTGCCGCCGGCCATGATCATTGCATAGCGCACCATCCGGGTGATGCTACGCGCTCGCCCGGTACGCTCCACGCATGATCGCACGCCTGCACGGCACCCTCGAGGAACTCCACGACGGCACCGCGCTTGTGCGATGCGGCGCCGTCAGCTACGAGGTGCTGGTGCCCGCGGCCGACCAGATGCGACTGGCGGGTGCCGTCGGCAGCGAGCTGGAGTTCGTGACGCTGCACTACCTTGAGTCGCAGGGGCAGGGCAGCAGCTTCTGGCCCCGGCTGATCGGGTTCCGGACCGTCCGCGATCGTGAGTTCTTCGAATTGCTCACGACCGTGAAGGGGATCGGCAACCGCAAGGCGCTCCGTGCGCTGCAACTGCCGTTCGGTCAGGTGGCCCAGGCGATCGTCGATCGCAATCTGGCCCTGCTCACGAGCCTCCCCGAGATCGGGCGCAAGACCGCCGAGACGATCGTGGTGGACCTGAAGGACAAGATGGGACCGTTCCTTGACCTCGGCACACCGGTCGCAGGTGCAAAGGGTGCCGTGCCGGCCGCTGCAGGACAGCTCGCGCTCGATGCCATGGCGATCCTGGTCCAGCTGGGCGAGAGCCGTGCAGGTGCGCGCGACCTGGTCGATCGTGCGCTCGATGCCGAGCCCGCGCTGGCGAGCGCCGACGCCGTCGTCACCGCCGCCTTCCGCTTCAAGTCATCGTGACGGATTCGCTGGCTGCTGGGCGATCCGCTCCTCGATGTGATCGAGATGGCGGTCAGCCAGCGGCACGCCAAGATCATCCGCGATCATCGCGCGCACGCGCTCGGTGAATGCATCGATGCCAGCAGGTGGAGGAGGCTCAAGGACTGCCAAGAGCCGCAGGGTGGCCGAGCACGGGATCACCAGGCTCCACAGCACGCCTGCATTGGCCGGGATGCCGCGGAGCGACAGGACGACCACCCGAGCCTTCATCTTTCCTGCAAGCGATGCGAAGCCCGGCATGAAGCGATAGATCTGTCCGCTCGGACGAGCGATGCCGCCCTCAGGGAAGACGCCAAGGGCACCCCCCGCACGCAGGTGCGTCATGGCGACCATCAGCGATTGGGTGTCGCGGCGGTCATAGTGGACCGGGATGATCTTCTGCAGCCGCCAGAACCACCCGAGCACCCCGACCATCTGCTCGGCGGCCATGAACCAACGAAGCCTCCGTCGCATGGACAACTGCACCAGGATCGGATCGACCCCTGCAACATGGTTGCACACGACGATGACCGGACCTGCGGCCGAATCATCCAACAGGGCTCGGGCCTCGGGCGTAAAGCCCTCGATGCGGTAGCCGTGCACGCGCCGGGTCCAAAGCCATCCAAGCTGGGTGCAGAACGCACTGACATCGTCGGCGTCCAGCCTCCGCCGTCCCGCCGGCAGGAACCAGCCCCAGATCCAGCACCACAGGAGGATCCAGCCGGCCACGGCGAGAACCACCACGATGGTCGTCGCCGTCATCCAGGGTTCCGTGGTTGCGGGTTCGACAACGGGCATGCATGGGCATTATGCCGTCCGGCCGTTGCGCTATCCTCGCCCTGATTTTGCCCTGAGCCAAGACCATGCCACGACGCGACGACATCTCCACCATCCTGATCATCGGCAGTGGCCCCATCGTCATCGGCCAAGGCTGCGAATTCGACTACTCGGGCACGCAGGCGTGCAAGGCCCTGCGGGAGGAGGGCTATCGCGTCGTCCTGGTGAATTCGAACCCCGCGACGATCATGACGGATCCGGGCTTCAGCGACCGCACCTACATCGAGCCGATCACGCCGGAAGCGGTGGAGCGGATCATCGAGAAGGAGAAGGCGCTCGGCACCCCGATCGATGCTGTGCTGCCCACCCTCGGTGGCCAGACCGCGCTGAACTGCGCCTGCGCGCTCTTCGACCGCGGCATCCTCAAGCGCCATGGCATCACGATGATCGGTGCCGATCGCCAGATCATCCACCGCGCCGAGGACCGCGAGGCGTTCCGCCGCATCGTCGAGGGCCTTGGCCTGCGACAGCCGAAGGCACGCACCGTGACCACGCTCGAGGACGGCCGAGCGTTTCTCGAGGAGATCGGCCTGCCTGCGATCATCCGCCCGGCGTTCACCCTCGGCGGCACCGGCGGTGGCATCGCCTACAACCGCGAGGAATTCGACGAGATCATGCGGCGTGGCCTTGCGGCCAGCATGATCGGCCAGGTGCTCATCGACCAGTCGGTGCTCGGCTGGAAGGAATACGAGCTCGAGGTCGTGCGCGACCGCAACGACAACTGCATCATCGTCTGCGGCATCGAGAACATCGATGCGATGGGCGTGCACACCGGCGACTCGATCACCGTCGCGCCCATCCAGACGCTGACCGACAAGGAATACCAGCGCATGCGCGACGCGGCGTTCGCGATCATGCGCGCGGTCGGCGTGGAGACCGGCGGCAGCAATGTGCAGTTCGCGGTGAATCCGAAGGACGGCGAGATGGTCATCGTCGAGATGAACCCGCGCGTCTCGCGGTCGAGCGCGCTCGCCAGCAAGGCGACCGGCTTCCCGATCGCCCGCATCGCGGCGAAGCTGGCGGTCGGCTACTCGCTCGACGAGCTCCGCAATGACATCACGGGCACCACCAGCGCGTGCTTCGAGCCGAGCATCGACTACGTCGTGGTGAAGATCCCGCGCTGGACCTTCGAGAAGTTTCCCGAGGCCGACGAGACGCTCACCACGCAGATGAAGTCGGTGGGCGAGGGCATGGCGATGGGTCGCACCTTCAAGGAAGCGCTGCAGAAGGCGATCCGCAGCATGGAGGTGAAGCGTTTCGGCTTCGGCCTCGACCGCAACGACAAGTGGCTGGCTGCATGGCGTGCCGCCAAGGCCGCGGGCGTGCCGTTCGGAAAGGGCATGCCCACCGATGCGCTCGCCGGGCTCGAGATGGCCGATGGCAGCAAGCTTGCGTGGCCGATCCCGCCCGAGACGCTCCACCGCAAGCTGAGCGTGCCCGGCCAGGGCCGCCTGTACTTCGTGCGCTATGCCCTCAAGGAAGGCATGCCCGCGCAGCAGGTCTGCGCTCTCACGGGCTACGACCCTTGGTTCGTCGACCAGCTTGCACAGCTCGTCGAGTTCGAGGACACGCTGCTCGCCTTCCCGTCGCTCGAGGCGTTGACGCGCGAGACGCTCCTGGCGGCGAAGCAGATGGGCTACAGCGATGCCCAGCTCGCGCAGGTCTACCTCGGTGACATCACCCCGGACACCGTGCTGGCCGTCCGCGCACACCGGAAGTCACTGGGCATCGAGCCGGCCTACAAGCTCGTTGACACCTGCGCGGCCGAGTTTGAGGCCGCCACGCCCTACTACTACAGCACCTACGAATCCGGCTTCAGCGCATCGCCCGGTGCGCCCCTGCGCGTGGATGACGAGATCCGCGTGAGCGACCGCAAGAAGGTCGTCATCCTCGGCGGCGGCCCCAACCGCATCGGCCAGGGCATCGAGTTCGACTACTGCTGCTGCCAGGCCGCCTTTGCCTGCGAGGACATGGGCTTCGAGAGCGTGATGGTGAACTCGAATCCCGAGACCGTCAGCACGGATTTCGACACGAGCGACCTGCTCTTCTTCGAGCCGCTCACGCTCGAGGATGTGCTCAACATCGTCGAGCGGCTCAATGGGGGCGGGATCGACGTGCCGTCGCGCACCGGCGGCGTGGCCGGCTGCATCGTGCAGTTCGGCGGCCAGACGCCGCTGAACCTCGCGCATGGCCTGCACAAGGCTGGCGTGCCGCTCATCGGCACGGGCATCGATTCCATCGACCTCGCCGAGGACCGCGACCGGTTCAAGGCGATGATCGACCGGCTCGGCCTGCGCCAGCCGCCTTCGGGCATCGCGCGCAGCATGACCGAGGCGGTCGCGATTGCCGACACGATCGGCTATCCGGTGCTCGTGCGCCCGAGCTATGTGCTCGGCGGCCGCGGCATGGAGACCTGCTTCGACGAGACCGCGCTGCGCCGCTACATGAGCGAGGCCGTCGACGTGAGCGAGCTCGCGAATCGCCCCGTGCTCATCGATCGCTTCCTCTCTGACGCGATCGAGATCGATGTCGACGTGATCGCCGACTTCACCCCCGATGATGCAAGCCGAAGCCGGCAGGTCGCGCATGCCGACGACGCCCCGCAGGCGCTGGTTTGCGGCGTGATGGAACACATCGAGGAAGCCGGCATCCACTCCGGCGACAGCACCTGCACGATCCCGCCGTACTCGCTGCCGCCGAGCGTGGTGGACGAAGTGCGCCGACAGGCACGGGCCATGGCCCGCGAACTGCGCGTGCGCGGCCTGATGAATGTGCAGATGGCCTTCAAGGATGGCACGATCTATGTGCTCGAGGTGAATCCGCGTGCCAGCCGCACGGCACCGTTCGTAAGCAAGGCCAAGGGAATCCCGTGGCCGCGTCACGCCGCGCGGGTGATGATGGGTGCGAGCCTTGCACAGCTCGGTGCGGTCGAGGTCCACGACACGGGCTTCTATGCCGTGAAGGAGAGCGTCTTCCCGTTTGCGAAGTTCCTCGGCGTGGACATCGTGCTCGGCCCCGAGATGCGATCGACCGGCGAGGTGATGGGCGCCGATCGCGACTTGCCGGTGGCCTTCGCCAAGGCCCAGATGGGTGCGGGAATCTCGCTGCCGACCTCCGGCGGCGTCTTTTTGAGCGTGCGCGAGTCCGACAAGGCGGCATCGATCGACGTGGCGCGTTCACTGCACGGCATGGGTTTCGTGATCGTCTGCAGTTCCGGCACGGGCGAACGCCTGGCTGCGCACGGAATCCCCGCGAAGGTCGTGGCCAAGATCGGGACCGGCGTCCGTCCCAACATCCTCGACCTCATGTCCAACGGCGAGATCGCGCTGATCATCAACACCCCGACCCGCAAGGGTGCACACACCGACGAGGGACGCATCCGCGCCCAAGCGGTCCGGCAGGGGACCCCCATCGTCACGACAGTGGCCGGTGCGCGCGCGGCGGTGCAGGCGATCGCCGCCATCCGCAGCGGCTCGTGGGATGTACACGCGATCCAGGACTATTTCCCGCACCTTGCACGCCCGGTGCTCGATGCCGAGCCTGCGCTCGCGCGTTGAGCCAGTCCGGCAATCGATGGTGGGGCGGCCATGCCTGCTCGCCCGGGTAGGCCCGGGCGCGGGCAGCGGCTAGGATCCCGCTCCCATGCAGGCCCTGATTCCAGAGACCGGCGGCATCGCCCAGCTCATCACGAACGCGATCACCATCTTCGTGGTGATCCATGTCATCCTCGGAGCGTGCGCCTACGCGATCATGCTCGAGCGCAAGCTCAGCGCGTGGATGCAGGACCGCATCGGCCCCAACCGCGTGGGCCCCAAGGGCCTGCTGCAGCCGATCGCCGACGGCCTCAAGTTCCTCTTCAAGGAGGACTACCGGCCCAAGAACACTGATGGCGCGCTCTTCACGCTTGCCCCGGCCCTGATCATCATCCCGGCCATCATCGGCTTCGTGGTCATCCCCTGGGCGGGCGTGCTGGACTTCTCCCAGCTGCCCTTTGGGATTGCGGACAAGCTCGGCCTTGAGGGCGTGCAGGTCAAGATCACCGGCGCGGCGGTGAACATCGGGGTGATCTACCTGGTGGCCGTGGCGAGCCTTGGCGTCTACGGGGTGGGTCTGGGCGGCTGGGCGAGCGGCAGCAAGTTCAGCTTCCTCGGCGGCCTGCGCGCGAGCGCTCAGATGATCAGCTACGAGATCCCGATGGGTGTGAGCCTGCTGTGCGTGGTGCTCCTCGCGGGTTCGCTCGATCCCTACGCCATCGTGCTTGCCCAGCAGGATGGCATGTGGAACCTGCTGCAGCAGCCACTTGCAGCGATCATCTTCTACACCTGCCTGCTCGCTGAATCGAACCGAGCGCCCTTCGACCTGGCCGAGGCCGAGAGCGAACTCGTGGGCGGCTACCACACCGAGTACAGCAGCATGCGCTTCGCCATGTTCTTCCTGGCGGAGTACTTCCACATGATCACCGGGTCGGCACTCTTCTGCGTGCTTTTCCTGGGTGGCTTCAGCCTGAATCCCTTTGGTGCAGGTCCCGACCTGCCGCTCATTGGAGGGCCGCTCTTGATCCTCGCGCAGTTCGGGATCTTGGCGGGCAAGATCTTTCTGGTCGTCAGCCTCGGCATGGCGATCCGCTGGACCGTGCCGCGCTTCCGCTACGACCAGCTCATGCGCCTGGCGTGGGAAGGCATGATCCCCGCCTCGGTGCTCGTGCTGGCCGCGACGGCGCTGATGGTCTATTGGGGTCGTACGGACCTGATGTGGCTCGCAAGCATCGCCTGCGTGGCGGTGATCTACGCGGTGCGCCCGCTGCTGCCGAAGCAGCCCAACGCCAACCAGCGCATCCGCATCATCGGCAGCCGGTTCTCGCCGGTCACCGAGGGCGAAGCTGCGCCGCGCCACCCGCTGGCGCTCAACGAGTCGGCCGTGCCTGATCCGGCGCAGGGCCCGATCTCGATGCACTGATGCGACTCTTGCGCGCTGCCATCGCCCTCATGCGCCTCGGCATCGCCACGCGATTCCGTCTTGGCGGTGCGTACTGGTCCTGGCGGCGCGAGACTGCGTTCGGTCGCGATGCATCGCGCTGGCCCTCGGCCGCGCACCGTCGCGAGGCCATGCTCGAGTACGCCGAGTGGGTTGCCCAG
Source organism: Phycisphaerae bacterium (assembly GCA_016873375.1). Taxonomy (GTDB): domain Bacteria; phylum Planctomycetota; class Phycisphaerae; order Phycisphaerales; family SM1A02; genus SYIB01. The sequence goes on along the minus strand of VGXJ01000009.1, from coordinate 3,957 downwards.
ATGCGGTCGCTCATCCGTCGATGATGTTCATCGCATCGCTTGCGCACGGCGATGAATCTGGAGCCGCACTGACGCCATGCACCGCTTTGAGGGGCAACTCCCCAGCCGGTCGATCGGCATGCAGACACTCGCGTGACTTGCATGATGCGATGTCTGTGACATACATTCGACGGGCGATCTTCATGCGGGCGTCGAGGGGAACTCCGACCTTCTCGGCGCCCGCTGCATTTTTGTCCCTCACGCCATCGATTCAGCCCCGAAGTTCCTGCGCGGTCACGCTGAGGGGGCTCAGGCGTTGCTACGCTCGGAGCATCCATGGCCAAGTTGCGCACATCCTGGGTCTGCGATGTTTGCGGCGGCGTCCAGGTGCGCTGGGCCGGCAAGTGTCCTGATTGCGGCGCATGGGACAGCCTCAAGGAGTTCCGTCACGACGCGGGCTTGGCACCTGCGGCCGATGGCTCGGCACCTGCCTGGCAGGGCCTTGCGTCGGCATCGCCTGCAGTGCCGCTGGGGCAGGTCGAACCGCTCGAAGCGCCCCGATTCGCCACGGGCGTCGGAGAATTGGATCGTGTGCTTGGTGGCGGCTGCGTCCCTGGCAGCGCCATCCTTCTGGGTGGCGATCCGGGCATCGGCAAGAGCACGCTCTTGCTGCAGGCACTGGGTCACGTCGCGGCGCTCGGCACGCCTGTGCTCTACGCCAGCAGCGAAGAAAGTGCCCACCAGGTCAAGCTGCGCGCTGAGCGCATCGAGAGCCCATCCAACGCAGAGCGCGATCGGCACCTCTATCTCCTCGCCGATACGAACATTGCCCGCATCCTCGAGCAGGCCCGCACCATCAAGCCTGCCATCCTTGCGATCGATTCGATCCAGCTCGTCTCGCGCCATGACCTCGATGCGCTCCCGGGCAGCATGAGCCAGCTGCGCCGCTGCTGCCTCGATGCCGTGCAGTTCGCCAAGTCCACCGGCACCGTGGTCATTGTGGTTGGCCATGTCACGAAGGAAGGCGATCTCGCGGGGCCCAAGCTGCTCGAGCACATGGTCGATGTGGTGCTCTCCTTCGAGGGCGACCGGCACCTTGCCTGGCGCGTGGTGCGCGGCGTCAAGAACCGCTTCGGCAGCACGCTCGAGATCGGCCTCTTCGAAATGACCGGGTCCGGCCTTGAGCAGGTCGATGAAGGTGCGATCGCCCCCGATGCCGTCGCGCGAGCAGGTTGCGTCAGTTTTCCGACGCTGGCAGGTTCTCGCGTGCTGTTGGCCGAGATCCAGTCGCTCGTCGTGGCGGGCATCCTCGGCAGTGCCAAGCGAAAGGGCAGTGGCGTCGATGCCAATCGGCTCGCCATGATGATCGCTGTCCTTGAGCGCCACGGCGGCCTGCGACTCGGCGACCGCGACATCTACGCCAGCGTCGCTGGCGGCCTGCGGATCGTCGAGCCTGCGGGTGACCTGGCGGTGTGCCTTGCTGTCGCGGGTGCTCATCTCGATCGCACGCTCGGTCGCGGCACGGCTGCCATCGGTGAGATCGCGCTCTCAGGCGAGGTGCGCCCCACGCGCCAGCTCCTGCAGCGCGCCAGCGAGGCTGTCCGTCGCGGCTGCTCGGCGCTGCTCGTGCCGGCTGGCCAGGTGGGGGACTTGAGGCCGCTGGCAGGCAAGGCCGATATCGTCGGCATCACCAGCGTGGCACAGGCCATCGATCAGCTCGGAGCGGTGCCTTCAGCGGTCGTGCAGCCTTCGCCGCGCGCATCATCGCGGCGGGCCTGAGCCGTCGCTGCACGCATCCGGCGCCTACATCGAAGCGCCGTGCGCTACCTTTCAGGCGTGCACGACTTCCTGCAGATCGAGGGCATGACCCGAGTTGAGCTCGAGTACCTGCTCGATGCCACGAACATGAACATCCCGCATGCTGAGGGGCGCCAACCGGCCAAATCCACCCTCGATGGGAAGGTCGTGGCCAATGTCTTCTTCGAGGACAGCACTCGGACGCGCTGCAGCTTCGAAACAGCGGTGCATCGGCTCGGTGGCGAGGTCTTCACGGTGTCGGCTGCAGGAAGCAGCGCAAGCAAGGGTGAGAGTCTCGTCGACACGGCCCTGAACATCGAAGCCATGGGCGTTGCCGTCATGGTCGTGCGCTGCGCGATCAGCGGTGGCGCTGCGATGGTTGCGAAGTCGCTGAAGATTCCTGTCATCAATGCGGGCGATGGTCGCCATGAACATCCGACCCAGGGGCTGCTTGATGTGGCCACGCTGCGCGAGGCGCTCGGCCCGCTTGATGGCCGGCGCGTGGCGATTGTGGGCGATGTCGCCAACAGCCGCGTTGCACGGTCGACCACCAAGGCACTTTGCTTGCTCGGCACCCGCGTCCGGTTGGTCGGTCCGCCAACGCTGGTCTCGCGCACCATGCAATCGCTCAGCGCCGTACCCGACCAAATCGAGGTCAGCCACGACCTCGATTCGGCGCTGGCTGATGTCGATGCTGTCATCATGCTCCGGATCCAACTTGAGCGGGCGGCAGGCTCGGCGATCAGCAGCGATTACCGGGTCCTGTATGGGCTGACCCAAGCCCGCATTCGTCGGCTGCCGGCTCACGCGGTCATCCTTCACCCGGGGCCAATGAATCGGGGGGTCGAAATCGACGACTCGGTCGCCGACGATCCGGGACGCAGTCGGATCCTGCGACAGGTGACCCTGGGGGTCGCTTCGCGGATGGCGGTCCTTGAGCGCGCTGCGGTTGGATGATTCGTTGGAACCTCGTGCCGTCGAAGTTCGTTCAGGTCTGGGTACCATCCGGCCGATGTATCCCATGGGTCTGCCGTCGATCAAAGATTGCAAGTAAATCAATACAATGAATTCGAAACACAGTATACTTGCAACAACCATCGCCTGCATCGCGTTCGGTGCCGGTTGCGAGACGGACAGTTTTTTCGACCCAAGCCGGACGGGCCGGTTCGAGACGACGCCAACCACGATTCCCGTGATCCAGCGCTTGGACGTGATCGAGGGCGTTGAACGGCTGCCGTTGAAGCCCACTGATCCGATCGGTGATGACGTCCAGATCATGAGCGAGCTGGAGACCACCATCGCCGCCGGCGACGCGCTGCGCGTGGGTGTCCTTGGACGACTCAATGCGAATGAGGAAGATGACACCCAGATCGTGGTTGATCCATCCGGGAACCTGCATCTCCCGTACGGCACGGTCCCCGCGGTTGGTCTGACGGTTCCCGAGGTTCAAGCCGCCATCGAGAAGTTGCTCGAGCCCCTGCTCAACAATCCGCAGGTCCGGGTTGAATTGCTCCGATCGGGCTCGCTGCAATACACCATTGACGGCCAGGTCCAGCAACCCAATGTCTACGACCTGACCCGACCGGACTTCCGTCTGCGCAGCGCACTGGCCGCCGCTGGCGGCGCGGCACCGACCGTTGAGACCATTTTGATCTCACGGTCTTCGCCGTGCAGGATGGATGAGACCATACCTGAGTTGCTCAGCGGACGTTCCCGCGAGGAGTACCGTCGTACGGTCGGCACGGACCAACCCGCCCCGGCGTCGGGCGGAGTCACAGGTGGTTCGGCAGCGTCGACATCCACTGCGCCAGCGGCGCCCTCGACTGAGGACTTGCTTCGTGAGCTCGGCGGCGTCGATGCTTCGCCAACACCCGCACCGGCTCCGGAACCAGCGCCGGCTCCGGAACCAGCGCCGGCTCCTGAACCAGCGCCGGCTCCTGAACCAGCGCCGGTTCCTGAACCAGCGCCGGCTCCTGAACCAGCGCCAGCTCCTGAACCAGCGCCAGCTCCTGAACCAGCGCCGGTTCCTGAACCAGCGCCGGTTCCTGAACCAGCGCCGGCTCCTGAACCAGCGCCGGCTCCTGAACCAGCGCCGGCCCCTGAACCAGCGCCGGCTCCTGAACCAGCGCCAGCTCCTGAACCAGCGCCGGTTCCTGAACCAGCGCCGGTTCCTGAACCAGC
>VGXJ01000008.1 GCA_016873375.1 Phycisphaerae bacterium | reverse complement strand
CATAGGCGATCTCGTCGTTCACGGTGCCAGCAGTCAGGCTCGACACGAGCGCCGTGACGACCGAGTTCCAGCTGTTGCCGTACTGGTAGAGCACGCCGCGGGTCGGCCCGTACTCGGGCACCGAGCGGATGGGCGACGAGCCAATGTCGTTGGCGAGCCCGCCGTCGGTCGCGCGCCTGATCGCGTAGGGCTCAAGCTTCTGGCTGGGATCGAACGGCGTGCCGCCCTCGCGCACGCGGGTCAGGGTCGATTTGAACTCAGGTTCGTCCTGGCGCCCTGCGGGTGGTGTGGCCATCACGGCACAGACAAGAAGGCTTGGAGCAAGGAGGCTGCCAGCGCTCGTGATTGCGATGTTCATGGATGTGCCGCTTTCTTGCTCTTGATCTGGTCTGGATCGGATGGGGGAGGCCGTTGGGAGTCTGTCGCAGACCGAATGATGACCAATGTAGCCCGTGGGTCAATTCGCCCAACACAATCCGGAGTGATTTGAAACCGCGTGGGGCGCAAGGGGCTGACAGGGGTCCCCCAAGGGAGCTTGGCGGGGCATGCCCTCATTCCGCCCTAAAGCTCCTTTGTTCAGCGCCGACGGCCGCGCACCAGCCCGCCAGCCGCCAGCAGCGCGAGCGCGCCTGGTGCAGGCGTGAGCGTGAAATCGGTCATGCTGAAGGTGCCGGTGATGTTCTGGCCAGCGAGCGCGGCGGGTACCTGGAAGCCCAGCTGGATGTTGCCGATGTTCGAGAAGATCGCGGAGTAGGTGCCGCCACCGAGCGAGATGATGTCGCTGCTGCCTTGCGCCACATTGAAACTGACGAAGGTCCAGGTATTCGAGGCCACCAGCGCGCTGGAAACAACCGACGCCCCCGGTGAGTTGTTTGGCGTCGCGAAACGCCCGGTGATGGCGATGGACTGTGAAAGGTCGTGTCGGAACCAGAATCCAACGCTGGTCACACCCTCGTTGATCCAGTTACCCACATAGCCGCCGTTCGAGGAACCGTAGCTGGCAGCCGCGCGCATGACCGTCGGCGGGAATCCGCCCACGGTGGTGCTGGACAGGTTGAACTGACCGCTCACGAACGCATCATCGGCCGGGCCGCCACCGGCAGACCAAGCAAGCGTGGCCGTGCCATTGAAGTTGCGCCAATTTGCTGCACCTTCCGAGAACGACTCGGTGAAGCCATTGATGGCGGCGAATGATGGGCTGCACAGGGCGCATGTAGCGCAAGCGACGGTGATCGAACGGAACATCTTGATGCCTTTGGTTAGAGGGAGGGGGACTTCGAACCATAGGTCTGAAATCCCAACGGGGAAGTGACGATCCCGAAATTGCCCGGACATCGGCTGCCACAGCCCGGTTGGCCGACCTGCATCGCCTCGCGTACGCTGCAATCATGAACTGCAGCCTCGGCAGAGTGCCGCCGGCCCTTTTGGGCTGTCTTGTCGGCTTAAGCGCCTGTACCGGACCTGTCGAGACGGATCAACGCATGGTTGCGGCCCTCGCGCCCCCTGTGGCCATCGAGCGCGTGACCGTCGTCAAGAGCCCGCACGGCGAGCGCCGCGATGAGTATTACTGGCTCCGCGACGACCATCCCGAGCGCAAGAGCGACGAGGTGATGAGCTACCTCCGGGCCGAGCAGGCCTTTACCAGCGCCATGCTCGCGCGGCTGGCCCCGCTCCAGGCGCGACTCGCCAGCGAGTCTCGCGCGCGCATCGCCGAGGACGACTCGACCCCGCGCCAATTCGATCACGGATGGTGGACATGGACCGCGTTCTCGCCGGGCGACGAGCAGCAGCGATGGATGCGCTCGCGCGACGATGGCGCCGGGCAGGTGATGCTCGACGGCAATGAGCTCGCGAAGGGCCACGCGTACTTCCGTGTGGGCGATGTCGAAGTGAGCCACGATGGTTCGCTCGTCGCCTGGACCGAGGACACCGTCGGGCGCCGCGGTCACGAGCTGCGCATGCGCGACCTGTCGACCGGCAAGGACCTTCCCGATCGCATCAGAGGCACGCTGGAGTCGGTGGTCTGGGCCGCCGACGGACGCAGCATCTTCTACATGCGACAGGATCCCGTGCTCCTGCAAAGCGGGCCGGTCTGCCGCCATGTTCTTGGCACCGATCCCGCCAGCGACACGATCGTCTATCAGGAACCCGACCAGACCCTCTTCACCTCGATCGACGCCTCGCGCTGCCGCACGCTGCTTCGGATCCAGATGGAGGGCTACGACACCAACGAACTGCGCACCGTGCCGCTGGCCAACCCAGCGGATGCGCCACGCGTGGCGCTGCCGCGCACGGCTGGCGTGCGTCACTACGCCGATCGGCTCAACGGGACCTGGCTCATTCGCACGAACCTCAACGCGCGCAACTTCCGCATCGCCGTGGCGAGCGATGCAGAGCTCGCCGAACCCGGGCGCTGGCGGGAGCTCGTGCCGCACCGTACGGATGCCGCGATCGACGACGCCTCGCTCCTTGAGCAGGGCGTGGCCGTGGCCGAGCGCGTCGACGCCAACGCCCGCGTGCGCATCGTGCCGTGGTCGGGCGGCGAGGGCCGGCTGATCGCGACCGATGAGGCCGCCTGCACGATGACGCTCGGCGACAACCCGGATCCTGCGAATCGCTGGGTTCGCGTGGAGTACGGCTCGATGATCACGCCGCAGCGCACGATCGATGTCGACCTGGCGACCGGCGCGCAGCAGGTGCGCAAGGAGCGCACGGTGCGCGGCTACGACCGGTCTCGCTACGCGAGCGCACGGCTCTGGGCGCCGAGCCGTGATGGCAAGCGCATTCCGATCTCGATCGCATGGCGGAACGATGCCTGGGCGCACGACGGCGCACACCCGGCCTTGCTCGAGGCCTACGGCGCGTACGGCTACGCGAGCGATGCCCGCTTCGATCTTCCCGGCGTGTCGCTCATGGACCGTGGCGTCGCGCTCGTCACGGTGCATGTGCGTGGCGGCGCCGACTTGGGCCAGGACTGGTACGAGGATGGCCGGCTGCTCAGGAAGCGCAACACCTTCAACGACTTCATCGATGCCACCGACTGGCTCGTGCGCGAGCGCTGGGTCGATGCCAAGCGCGTCTTCGCCAGCGGCGGATCGGCGGGCGGGCTCCTGATGGGCGCGGTCGCCAACATGGCGGGGGATCGCTACCGCGGCATCATCCTCGGGGTTCCCTTCGTCGATGCGCTGACGACCATGCTTGATCCATCGATCCCGCTGACGACGAACGAGTGGTCGCAGTGGGGCAATCCGATCGAGTCGCGCGAGGCCTACGAGTACATCTTGTCCTATTCGCCCTACGACAACATCCAAGCGAAGGACTATCCCGCGATGCTCGTGACGACGGGCCTCTGGGATTCCCAGGTCGGCTACTTCGAGCCCGCCAAGTTCGTCGCGCGACTGCGTCGGCTCAAGACCGACCGCGAGCCGTTGCTCTTCGACATCGAGATGGCAGCCGGACACGGTGGGCGCACCGGGCGCTTCGACCGGTTGGCGCGGGTCGCACGCGAGCAGGCTTTTGTGCTGGACCTCGCAGGCGTTCGTGACTAACCCTCTGGCTGAGGTGCTCGACCGCACCGTCCGTGGTGCTCACCCCGCTGGCCGCAGTGCATGACGTCGCTGGCCGCCGCACACCTGCTGGCCGGGGCGGGCAGCACTCTGCAGTGGGTGATCCCTGCCGTACCGCGTCGTGCGTTGCTAGGCTTGGCTTCGCGGGCCCAGCGGCTCACAGACCAACGAGGACCACCCATGACCACCATGACTGCACCGAGCAAGTGCCCCTTCGCGGGCGGATTCGTCAAGAACATCGCGCAAGGTCCCACCAACCGTGATTGGTGGCCGAGCGAACTCGACCTGTCCGTGCTCGCGCGCAATTCCTCGAAGTCCGATCCGATGGGCGCGGGCTTCCAGTACGCCAAGGCCTTCAAGGAGCTGGACCTCGATGCGGTGATGGCTGACCTCAAGGTGCTCATGACCGACTCGCAGGCGTGGTGGCCCGCCGACTACGGCCACTACGGGCCGTTCATGATCCGCATGGCGTGGCACAGTGCAGGCACGTATCGCACGAGCGATGGTCGCGGCGGCGGCGGGTCGGGCCTTCATCGCTTCGCCCCGCTCAACAGTTGGCCTGACAACGTGAACCTCGACAAGGCGCGCCGCCTGCTCTGGCCGATCAAGCAGAAGTACGGACAGAGGCTCTCGTGGGCCGACCTGATGATCCTCGCGGGGAACGCTGCGCTCGAATCCATGGGCTTCAAGACCTTCGGCTTTGGTGGCGGACGACCGGATGTCTGGGAACCCGACACCACCTACTGGGGCAGCGAGCGCACGTGGCTCGGTGATGAGCGCTACCAGGGCGACCGCGTGCTCGAGAGCAATCTCGCCGCCGTGCAGATGGGCCTGATCTATGTGAATCCCGAAGGCCCCAACGGCAAGCCCGATCCCATCGCGTCGGCGCGTGACATCCGCGAGACCTTCGCGCGCATGGCGATGAACGACGAGGAAACCGTGGCGCTGATCGCCGGTGGTCACACCTTCGGCAAGTCGCATGGCGCGGCCGATCCTGCGAAGCATCTTGGCCCGGATCCTGAAGCGGCACCGCTGCAGGAGATGGGCTTCGGTTGGCGCAACTCATTCGGTTCGGGCCATGGCCGTGACACGATTTCGAGCGGCCTCGAGGGTGCATGGACCCCGAATCCCACGACGTGGGACAACGGCTATTTCGACACGCTCCTCGGCAACGAATGGGAGCTGACCAAGAGCCCCGCCGGCGCATGGCAGTGGGTGCCGCAGGGCACGCTCGCCAACGGTCCGCAGGTCACGGCGCCCGATGCCGAGGATGCCAGCACGCGTGTGACCGTCATCATGCTGACGACCGACCTAGCGCTCCGCATGGACCCCGCCTACGAGAAGGTCTCGCGCCGTTTCCACAGGGATCCCAAGGCGTTCGCCGATGCGTTCGCGCGCGCGTGGTTCAAGCTCACGCACCGCGACATGGGGCCGCGCTCGCGCTACCTAGGCAAGCTCGTCCCGAGCGAAGTGCTCGTGTGGCAGGATCCGGTTCCGGCCGCCACGCACCCGCCTGTCGGTGCAGCCGACGCCGCCGCGCTGAAAGCCAAGGTCCTCGCCTCGGGGCTGTCGGTCGCCCAGCTCGTGACGACGGCGTGGGCTTCCGCGAGCACCTTCCGCGGCACCGACAAGCGTGGCGGCGCCAACGGCGCGCGCATCCGGCTCGCCCCGCAGAAGGACTGGGCCGTCAACAACCCGGCCGCCCTCGCGATCGTGCTGAAGGCGCTCGAGTCGATCCGCGCTGAGTTCAACAAGACAGGCGCGACACAGGTGTCGATGGCCGACCTGATCGTGCTCGCGGGTTGCGCCGGCGTGGAGAAGGCCGCCAAGGATGCCGGCATCAGCGTGACCGTGCCGTTCACGCCGGGCCGCACCGATGCGACGGACGAAGACACCGACGCCGAGTCGTTCAAGGTGCTGCAGCCCGCAGCGGATGGCTTCCGCAACTATCTCGCGCACAGCCTGCCGCGTCGTGCAGAGCACCTGCTGGTCGACAAGGCCGACCTGCTCACGCTGACCGCGCCGGAAATGACCGTGCTCGTGGGCGGCCTGCGTTCGATGGGCGCCAACTGGGATGGCTCCGCGCTCGGCGTCTTCACCAAGACCCCGGGGCGCCTGACCAACGACTGGTTCGTCAACCTGCTCGACATGGGCATCGAGTGGACGCCGCTCTCGTCGGATGAAGAGACCTTCGCGGGCCGCTGCCGCCGCACCGGGCAGGCTGTCTGGACGGCGAGCCGCGTCGACCTCGCGTTCGGCTCGAACTCCCAGCTGCGCGCCCTCAGCGAGGTCTACGCCAGCGCCGATGCGAAGGCGAAGTTCGTGCACGACTTCGTCGCGGCGTGGGTCAAGGTCATGAACCTCGACCGGTTCGATCTGGCGTGACCATCGGTCTTGCGGCTCGCTCGGGCCCAGCGACCATCGTGGCGTGATCAGAGGGTTCTTCCGCGCCTGATCATCATGGCACTGTGGGCGGGAACGCTCGCCTCCGCTTGGAGGGGCCGATCATCACGCCCGCATGGGCCGTTAGCATCGCCTCCATGCACGACAGCCAGCGGCGCTTCATTGACTTCATGGTCGATGCCGGAGTGCTCACCTTCGGCGACTTCACCACCAAGAGCGGCCGCAAGACGCCGTACTTCGTCAACACGGGCCGGTACCGCTCGGGCGTCCACCTGGTCGAGCTCGGTCGGGCGTATGCCGATGCGATCGAGCGTTCGTTCCCAGGCGGCTTCGATTGCCTCTTCGGTCCTGCGTACAAGGGGATCCCGCTGGTCGTTGCTGTGTCCATGGCGTTCGCCGAGCGTGGCCGCGAGGTTGAGTTCTGCTTCAACCGCAAGGAAGCCAAGGATCACGGCGAGGGCGGTGTGCTCGTCGGCCGCAGCTTGAAGGATGGCGACCGCGTGCTCATCGTCGAAGATGTGACGACCGCCGGCACTTCCATTCGCGAAACGGTGCCGGTGCTGCGCGCCGCGGCGCGCGTGTCGCTGGCGGGGCTCGTGGTGTCGGTCGATCGTCAAGAGCGTGCGAGCGAGAGCTCGACCCGCACGGCTTTGGCCGAGGTCGGCCACGAGTTCGGGATGCCGACGGCCGCGATCGTCACGATCGACGAAGTCGTCGAGCACCTGGGAGCGCGGCTGACCGATGCCGACCGCGCCCGCATCGCTGCGTACCGCGCGCAGTATGGCGCGGCGGGGCAGTAGGTCTGGGTGCGTCCCATCCACGCCTCGCGCTACCGTGCGCGCATGACTGCCGAAAACCTCGCCTCGACCCGTGCCACGTCAGTCTTTGGAGTGCTCGCTCCGTCTGTCGCTGCATCGGTCGTGCTCGCCCTGGCTGCGCCGCGCACCCACGCTGCGCCCCCGACCGAAGCCGAGCAGATCGCGCTCTGGGCCAGTGACCGCGACACGCGCATGGCGTGGTGGCGCGACGCTCGCTTCGGCATGTTCATCCACTGGGGGCTCTACTCGCCCGCGGGCGGCTACTGGGATGGCAAGCGCTACGAGCAGCACTACGCGGAATGGATCCAGCACTGGGCTGCCGTGCCCTGCGCCGAGTACGCACGGCAGATGAAGCCGCGCTTCGTGCCGGATGCAGGCTTCGCAGACGGGTGGGCCGAGCTCGCACGCGCGGCGGGCATGTCCTACGCCGTCATGACCTCGAAGCACCACGACGGCTTCACCCTCTTCAACTCGAAGGAGCCGTACTCGCTGTCGAATGACATCGCCGGTGGAACCAACATCTCGCCCGCGGGCCGCGATGTCGCGCGCGAGTTCGCCGACGCGATGCGTGCGCGCGGCCTCAAGGCCGGCTTCTACTACTCGCTCCTCGATTGGCAGCACCCCGATGCCTACGAGATGGCGCTGCCGGCGTATCCCAAGACTGGCCGGCCGCGCGACCATGCGCGGTATCTCGCGTACCTGCGCGGCCATGTGAACGAACTGCTGGCCAACTACGGTCCGCTCTCCACGATCTGGTTCGACTACTCCGATGAGTCCCGCCAAGGTGCGGCATGGGGCGCCGCCCAGCTCATGGCCGACATGCGGGCGAAGCAGCCTGGGATCCTGGTCAACAACCGGCTCTTCTTCGGCCTCGAGAACAAGAACGGCGACTACGGCACGCCGGAGAAGTATGTGCCGCCCACCGGGCTGCCTGGCATGGACTGGGAGGTCAACCACACGCTCAACGAGAGCTACGGCTTCAGTGCGCACGACATGAACTGGAAGGACGCCACGACGGTGGTGCGCCTCTTGAGCGACATCGTGTCCAAGGGCGGCAACCTGCTCCTGAACATCGGCCCCGATGCGCACGGCCGCGTGCCGGAGCAGGCCGAGCGTGCGCTCCGCGGCGTGGGCGCATGGATGACGGTCAACGGCGAAGCGATCCGGGGCACGACGGCGAGCCCGTTCCAGCGGCTGTCATGGGGACGAGCGACGCAGAAGCCCGGCGTGCTCTACCTGCATGTGTGGGAGTGGCCCAAGGACGGCCGCCTCGTCGTACCGATGCAGGGCAAGGTGCGCGGCGCGCGACTCCTCGGCAGCGACGCGCCCATCCGCGCTGCGCCGAGCCCGCAGGAGTCGGGTCGCCTGGTCGTCGACGTGCCGGCGAAGCCCGTCGATCCCGCGTGCTCCGTGGTGCGCCTTGATCTTGACGGCGAGGTCCTGCCGATGACGTTCCTCGTCTTCCCGGATGCGCGTGGAATGCTGTCGCTCACGCCGCACGATGCCACGCTCGATGGTCCATCGATCCGCATCGAGCGCGTCGGGGTGATTGGCGAGGTCACGCACAACATCGGCTATTGGCTCGATCCCGTGGCCACGGCGGCGTGGCCGATCGGGATCGGCGCCGCGCAGGGCGGGACCTACCGCATCGAGATCGACCTCGCGTGCACCGACGCGGCTGCCGGCTCGCGCATGCGACTCGAGATCGAAGGCGGTGCCGGCTCGCCTGAGTTCACGGTGCCCGCAACTGGCGGTTGGCAGTCGTATCGCACGATCGAGGTCGGCCGTGTGGAGTTGCCGATGGGTTCCCATCGCGCCATCCTCCGCGCGCTGTCGAAGCCCGGCGAAGCGGTCGCGAACATCCGAGCGATCCGTCTTGTTCGGGAGACCAATCCATGAACCCTTGGCAACCCACGCTCCACGGCTCGATCGTCAAGCTGCGGCCACTCCAGGCCGCCGATCTCGATGAGCTTCATGCGGCCGCGGCCGATCCCCTCATCTGGGAGCAGCACTCGGAGCGCGACCGACACGAACGACCCATCTTCGAGCGCTTCTTCAAGGGCGCGCTCGAGTGCGGTGGGGGACTTGTGATCTCCGAGCGCAGCAGCGGCAGGATCATCGGCTCGAGCCGCTACTACGACTGGGATCCTGCAGGATCGTCGGTCGTGATCGGCTACACCTTCCTAGAACGCGCGCACTGGGGCGGAGCCACCAACCGCGAGGTCAAGTCGCTCATGCTCGCGCATGCGTTCCTGCATGTGGCGACCGCGTGGTTCCACGTCAGCCCCGGCAACCTGCGCTCGCAGCGTGCGCTCGAGCGCATCGGGGCGCGGCTCGACCGCCGCGAGCAGGTGCCTGTCGGCGGCGTGCCCAGCGACCGGCTGATCTACCGGATCGATCGGGCGGGGTAGGCCTCAGGTCCCGAAGGCCGTCAGCAACTGGCCGAGATCGGCGCCGTCGACTCTGGCATCATCGTTCAGGTCAGCTGCGCACCCGGGGCACGGTCCCCATGCGCTGAGCATGGCGCCAAGGTCAGCGCCATCCACGATGCCGTCGCAATTGAGGTCTGCTTCGGAGCAGGGCGGTGGTGTCCAGTACCGCTGCACATCGACTGTGCCGGCAGCGATCAGGCTGCCATCAGCCGACAGGGCGGGGCCGCCTTGGCTGAGGCCAGTGATCGATGCACTCCAGAACACCTCGAGCGTGGGCGCGAACGCGCGAAGATCGGCAGGTCCGCCGCCGGCGCCGTTGGAATTGTTGTGGTAGAGGCGCCCGAGGGCGTCAACGGCCACCATCGACGAGGTGAACCCCGTTGGGCTGAGCACGGTTCCGGCCGACTCTGCGCGGACGGCGCCAGTGAGCTGATCACGGATCTGCAGTCGCCCCTCGGGCGAGAGCATGGTCACGCCTCCATCCGGCGTGACCGCGTGCCGGGCACCAGGTTCGGTGTAGGCCTGGGCCGACCACAGCAACTGGAAGCCGCTGCCGGTGTCCTTGAACGCGTAGAGCTTGTCGAAGCTCGGGCCCTCGTTGCTCGTGCGAAGGTAGAAGACGAGGCCGCCGGTGGCGCAGAACGGCGAGTTCTGGTTGAGGAAGCCCGGCATGGTCTGGCTGCTGTAGAGCCGTTGGCCGGTCGTGGCGCTGAAGCGGGAGATGCGTTGCCCACCGCCGGCCACTTCGTCGACGTAGATGGCATCGCCGTCCCGGGCGGGGCCGCAGTTCCCGCTCACGCTGCAGCTTCTTGACGTCAACCACACCGTCGCGCCAGTCTGGGCATCGATGCGGCGCATCTCGAGATGGCTCGCGAAGATCGGATCGCCGTCGTCCATGAAGACGATGCCGTCATAGGCGCCCGTGCGGACCATGTCGGCCGAGACCCAGATCACTGCACCCGTCTGCGCGTCAAGGCAGTGCACGCGTCCGGCCGAGGCGGAGCCGTTGCCGCCGCGGCCCACGAACACCCGCCCATCCTTCGCGCCGTAGACGACGGTGGTCCATTGACCGCTCTCGAACGGGCAGTCGAAGGTCCACAGCGTGGCGCCTGTCGTGAGATCGAGACAGTGCACCCGGGCTTCGCCCGGCGGTGGGTTGTAGGGAGCCTGTGCGTACGTCTGGCGAACCATGAAGGCGCGATGGCCCTCGATGGCCGGAGCCCAGGAGATCAGGCAGCCCATGTTGCTGCGGGCCCAGGTCACCTCGGCAGAGGATGGCCCGATGGCACCTGAGCGCCCGTTCGCCATCGGTCCACCCCCGAGGTTGGGCCAGTCGGCCAGGGCGATCGGGCAAAGGAGGGCAATGGTGATGGCGCTGACGATGGTTCGCAGGATGGGCATGGAGCGTCAAGGGATCGACTCGGCATGGGTCGATGCGATGGAAAGGTAGTCCGGGCAGGCGGTAAGTCAAAGCGCCCTTTGTCCTTGGATCAGGCATCACGCCGTGCATCACGCCGCATCGATGGGTCGACGCTTCGCTTCAACGCGTGCAGCAGAAGGGGCCCGGGTCTTTGCACGACACGCTGACGCATGTGGTGGGTGCGATGCTTCGCTGGGCCGATCGCATCGATGGACCGCCGACCGAGCTGCGCCCCTCGATCGAGAGCGGTGTGCAGCGGACGCCTGCGGAACTCTTGCGCCTGCTGGACACGGCGGCGAGTGGGCTGGCTGCGAGCGCAGAGCGTGCGCGGGCGCGTGGACTCGGAACGGAGTTCGAGGTGACAATCGCAGGCCAGGCCCATCGATTCACGCGCGGTGCCGCGCTCGTCCATGTGGCCACGCATGGCATGCACCATCGTGCGCAGTGCCTCAACATGCTTCGGCATCTGGCCGTGCCCGGCGTCAGCGATTGCCTGCCCGAGATCGATCCGCTCGACTGGCAGCTGCGGGCGAACTCATGAGGCGCACATCTGGCACTTGCCCTTCAGGACGATGGTGTGCTCCTCGAGCGTGAAGCCATGGGGGAGAAGACCTCGAAGGCCTCCCGGGCAGCCTTCAAGGTCGTAGACGCGATCACAGCCGTGGCAATGGAAGTGGTGGTGATGGTGTGCGGCGACCGCCGCAAGCTCGTATCGGGGAGCCTGGCCGGGAATCGACACGGCATGGATCTCACCCGCCTCTTCCAGCGCGCGAAGATTGCGGTAGATGGTGCTCTGGCTGATCGACGGTATGGCACGGAGGGCGAGGGCGTGCAGCTCGTAGGGCGAGAGCGGGCGCGACTCGCGTGCAATGATGGCGAGCAGCGCGCTGCGCTGGCGCGTGGTGCGCCCGAGTGCGCGGAGGGCGGACGCGGGCGCCTGCTTCGGCGAGGTCCGTGCGCGGGCAGCCGTGCGGGATGTGCGGCGGGTAGCCATGCACAGTAGCATATGCAAACGCATTCCCATTTGCAAGGCTCCCACCCCATGGCCACCATGACGCACAGCGATCCATCGTCCGACACCCGTCGCCTTCCCGTCACCGTCCTCTCCGGCTTCCTCGGAGCAGGCAAGACGACGCTGCTCAGTCATGTCCTCAACAACCGCGAAGGTCTGCGCGTCGCGCTCATCGTCAACGACATGAGCGAGGTGAACATCGACGCATCGCTGGTGCGTGGTGCCGTCGAGCTCAATCGAACCGAAGAGAGGCTCATCGAGATGTCCAACGGCTGCATCTGCTGCACGCTTCGCGAGGACCTGATGAAGGAAGTCCGCCGCCTCGCCGATGAGGGCCGGTTCGATTACCTGCTCATCGAATCGACCGGGATCAGCGAACCCAAGCCCGTCGCTGCAAGCTTCTATGTAGAGCAGGAAGACGGCCAGATGCTGTCCGACGTCGCCAACCTGGACACCATGGTGACGGTGGTCGACGCCAAGAACTTCCTGCATGACTGGGACAGTTCGCAGCAGCTGAAGGACCGCCGGACGCTGCAAGCCGATGGTGACGAGCGGATGATCGTTGACCTGCTCAACGACCAGGTCGAGTTTGCCAACATCATCGTGATCAACAAGTGCGACCTCGTGTCGGTGACCGATGCCGATCGTCTTGAGTCCATCCTGCGACAGTTGAATCCCAAGGCGCGATTCATTCGCGCCAACCATGGCAGGGTCTCGCCGCGGGAGATCCTCAACACCAAGACCTTCGACTACGAAGCCGCGCAGGCAAGCCCGGGATGGGTGCAGGAACTCATGGGCAACCACACGCCGGAGACTGAGGAGTACGGCATCTCGAGCTTCGTCTATCGAGCGCGTGTGCCATTCCATCCGCAGCGCCTCGCCCAGATGCTCAACCGGGGCTTGAAGGGCGTGGTTCGCTCCAAGGGCTTCTTCTGGCTGGCCACGCGCATGCGTGATTGCGGTACGTGGGCGCAAGCGGGGTCATCCCTGACGATCGACCGGGCCGGCATGTGGTACGCAGCGCTGCCCAAGAGTCAGTGGGAAGGAACCGGCGGACTCGAAGACTGGGTCAAGTCCAACTGGCAGGATCCCTTCGGCGATCGGCGACAGGAGATCGTCTTCATTGGTGCCGGCATGGATCGGGAGGAGCTCACGCGCCAACTCGACGCATGCCTGCTTTCAGGGGATGAGTTTTCGCAAGGTCCGAAGGCTTGGGCTCGGTACGAAGACCCCTTCCCAGCTTGGGAACAGCCTTAGCTCAGAGCGACCGCTGATTCCGCAGAAGAACGCCAGATGCCTGAGCCGGTCCAACCGTGGCTCAACGCCCCGGTCAGGGCAGGGGAGCGAAAATTTCTGAAAGCTCACTTGTCCCGGTCGATGCGGCCTCCTAGCCTGACCGTGCAATGAGCGATCGCGCCCCATCCTGCTCCAAGCCTCAGGCGACTTCCACGGCCAATGCCGTGCGCAGCTGCCAGTGCTTCTGCATGGATTGTTCCTCCATGCATGCCGGCGTCATGCATTCGAAGGATCAAGCAGGGCATCGACGGACTCGCTGAGCGCAAGCATCACGCAGACTGATCGAAGAAGGCCCTGCCCGAAGGCAGGGCCTGTTTCATTCATCGAACACACAGAGAAAACGCGGCCGCACCATGGAATCCTTCCCAGAACCCGCCCGATCCGGGCGAACCAAGACAAATGCCCCTCGCAAGCCCGCCTCAACCGAGCGTCGTGGAGTGCACGCCCGATACGACGCGCTTGCGTCCTCGGATGACTCGCTGTGCGAGCGCGGTCGCCTGTACCTCGGCCCCGCGCCACTTCCAGTCGTAGCGGCACGCCTTGCGAGCACCCTTGCAGAGGGCTGCACGATCGTCGAAGAGACCTCCGGCGCGGTGCGCGCATGGGATGATCGAGCGCTTGCCGCTCTCGTGCGTCAGGGATCGTTCGAGGCTCGTGCCGCCGTCCGGCTTGCAGCGCCCATCGAGTGCGTGGACGAGACGGATCTGCTCGCCGTCGTGCGCTGCTTACGGCTCGAACAGGACATGCTCGGCGCCGATGTGCGGGCGATCTGGAGCCTTCAGGCCATCGATGCAGACCTCGTCCTGCACAGCATCGACCCCGCGGCACCGCTCGCCATGCTTTCGGATGCCATCACGGACTACACGCAGCTCCAGATCGCAGAGCAACGACTGCCGCGCTTCCCGCGGCGCTTCGCCGGCGAACTGCTCCGAGCCGGCATCGTGGAGATCACGCCGGGTGACACCAAGGTCTGGGGCAGTTTCGTCGAGATCGGAGTTCGGCTGGGCTCTGGGGCGGCAGTTCGAGAGTGCGAGCGCACCATCGTCTTCGATCGCCCGAGTGCAACATGGCATGTCGACGAGTGAGTCCCTGAGTGTCTTGCGCTCACTCGGGAATCCGAAGCCGTCGGTCAGTAACTCGGCCACGCCACTCCGTTGGCCCACCGCGAGAGACCTCCGCGCACGCAACCCCATGTCGCAAAGGGCGCATCCGCACGCCGCACAACGCGAACGCCCCGGCCGTGTGGCCGGGGCGTTCGCTCCGGACTGCTGCTCGCACCGCCCGAAGGCGACACGGCGAGAAGTGTGGTCGCCGGCCAGGAGCCGGCGGGGATGCGCGAGGGGAGTGTCAGCGACGACGGCGCGAGCCGACGAGGCCTGCCATGACCAGGAGCGCCACTGCGCCGGGTGCAACAACATCGCCGCGACCAACGCGACCGGCCTCTTCACCTTCGAGCTCACTTAGTCGGCGGCGTCCGTTGGACTCCTGACCGTGTTCGCCTCCATCCGCGATGGCAGCAACCTGTACTTCGCCAGCACCGATACGAACAGCACCGCCTTCACGATGAATATCAGGGGATCCATCGAATTAGACCCATGGCTCTACCTCAGCACACTCAGCCCGCAAACAACTTTGAACTCTCAATACTGTGTCCGGTACTCCACCCAGCCCATCACCACCATCGCTGGAGCCGTCCCCGCATCGGGTACGATTGCGCCAACGGGCATGGCTGGCCTCGTAGGCCGCCGTCGCCGCTGAGCGTGTGGTGCGCAGTCAGTGACGGGCGGGTGATTCGGGTTCCCGCCATCATGGGAAGTGAACATCGCAGGGTGCGAGCCACACGGTCCGCACCCTGTCTTCGCATGTTGCATTGCCGCGGCGGAGGGGCCTCGCGCCGTGCTCGACGCCCGCCCGAGCGCCCGTAGGGAGGCGCTTCAAGCCGCTCCCAGTTCGCGCAGCGCCGTTCGGCCATAACACTGCACCGCTGCCGAGATCGGCTGCGCGAGCGCACCGAGCTCGTCAGCCGAACACCGACTGTGTTCGAAGGTGCCCTCCCTCAACCGAGTCGCCGTGCGACACCACGGAACCCGGTGGAGGGCTTCTCGAGACCGCCAGACCAAGTTCAGCGCTACCTCGGGAAGTTGCATTTGAGCGAAACTTCGCAGTGACTCGGCGGTGGCTAAAGTTGACCGACTACCTTCCAAGTAGCCATCGTCTCCAAGCCCATCAGGAGGCACCGACGGACATGCCAGTTTCATGCCAACAATCAGACAGGGTTCTTAGGACCATCGACCTCTTTGCAGGATGCGGCGGCCTGGCCACGGGCTTTGAGATGGCCTCGGTCCCCGGAGGAGCGCGGTTTGAGTGCGTCGGCGCCATCGACAACTGGCAGCCAGCCTGCGACGCGTTCTCGTTGAACCATCCGGTCAAGGCGACCTGCACGGGCGTTTCCGAGAAATCCGTCGGGGAGATCCTCGATAGGGTTGGGTCAGTCGATGTGATAGCGGGCGGCCCCCCATGCCAGGGGTTTTCAACAAGCGGAAAGCGCGCGCTCGATGATCCTCGGAACAGCTTGGTGAAGGCGTACTTCGGCGCCGTAGCTCTCGCGAAGCCTCGCGTTTTCCTCATGGAGAATGTGTCCGGCTTCACGACATTCCAAGATGGCGCCATCATGAGGGAGGTCTTGGATCTCGCGCGCGAGCTTGGCTACAAGCCGTATCCCGGGATCGTGCTTGCCAGCCTTTGCGGTGTCCCGCAGCGCCGCCGTCGTTTCATTCTCGTTGGAGTCAGGGAGGGAACATTTGAGTTCCCGAATCAGCGACATGCGTCCGCGGATTGCCACGGGGGCTTTCTGTTCGAGGATAGCGCGGTCGACAGCGGCAGCAATTCCTTGGTAGTTGATCAGCGGCCGAGCGACGGAACTGAACAGTGGACCTTCATGGACGCAACTTGCGACCTGCCGGCTATCGATGCAGGGGAGGAGTCGACCGGATACGCCAGCGCTCCGACCAATGCGTACCAGGCATGGGCCCGAGAAGGCGCCCCTGACTCGCTCGCCGACCATGTCGCGTGCGGGCATCGGGAGTACTTCGTGAAGATGATGAGTTTCATCCCTCAGGGTAGATCGGCGATGGACCCCGAGATTCAGGCCCTCATGCCTGTCGAACTACGTCCTCAGTCCGGGTTCCCCAATTCATATGCGCGGATCAGGGGCGACGAGCCGTCCCCGACGATCACTCGAAACTTCACCACGCCTTCAAGTGCGAACTGCATTCATCCGCTCCGAAACAGATCGCTCACGCTGCGAGAAGGCGCTCGTTGCCAATCATTCCCTGATCGCTACCGATTCGCCGGGAGCCACGGTGATCGCCGCCTGATGATCGGCAATGCCGTCCCCCCTTTGTTGGCACGGGCGCTGGGGGTTCAAATCTTGCGTTGCCTGACTGGGGCCAAAGGCAGTGATGTCCCAACGCTGGCGGGGTCGGCCAGCTAGAGGCTGAGGGTCGCCTGAATCGCGTCAAGTCCGTGATGAAACTGCACTTGGTTTCCACCCGCAGGGCGGTGCATCTGAAAGAAACCGAAAGGCAGAGTGACAGTGCTGCCTCCGTTTCGGGGACCGACCGCTGCGCGAGAATTGAGCGGCATTTTGGATATAGCGGCGACGATCGAAGCCAGCGGGATCACGCGGGATTCAAGGACCTCACCGGAAGCCTCGTTGCGGATGTAGTACCAAATGAATTCGGCCTGCGCATCCGGATCGGCGCAGAGGCCGCGAGAAAAGCAGAGCTCGGCGATGCGTGGCAATTCATGACGCATCCACTCGAGTGTCGCATTCCACTCATTTGGAATGATGGCAGCCAAGGTCTCGGCGACAAACCGCTCCTGATGCAGTTCCTGCGACTTGCCGTCCTTTGATCGAATTGGACCCCGCGGAAGCTTCCCACCGAGTGCATCCCGCATCTCTTTGCTGGAAAGCGGACCGATGAAGAATCGGATGCCCGTCCTAACCGCATGAGGCACGCGCACGCCGAACTGCGCCTCGAATCCGGCGACAAACCGCTCCGGGGTGACCAGCCAAACCTGACCGCCGGCACTCTTCTTTAGAGAGATCTTTGCAGTGCGGCCGGTGTCCCAGCGAACCACCAGATCCGTCTTGGATGGCGTAACGCCTCCCAAAACGCAGCGACCACGCTTGGCATCGATGCCTCCTGCGACAACTCGTGGAACGGATGAGTCAGGCAGGCCGAAGCAATCCTGATGAAGCTCCGAGGAGCGCGTAGCGTTCGACTCAAGAGCTCCTTTGAGCTGCTGCTCGAGGTCATGGCCCGAAAGCTTTGCATGCTTCCAGCCTTCCGAGCGGTTCCTTCCAGTCATAAATCCGCCTGTTTCAGTTTTACGATTTGCGTAACTCGGCTGCGAACTTTTCCGACGTTGCTTCCAGCGTCAGAGGACATCCGAGGGGGATCCGGGCCGTCTTTGTCCCGCCCATCGCGGCATTCGCAACTGGCTCGACACCTCCAGTGGCTCGCCTATCCGCCAGATAGAACTGACCTGCCACGAGATCGAGACCCAAGACATAGTCCAATTGCCCGCTATCGAGATCGTTCAGTTTCCCCTGCTTCAGATCCATCCCGCCATTCTTCTTCCAGGTGCCCTTGTGGTCGACAAAGATGTCGACACGGAGGCGCTTGTGGGGAGTTCGAATCTCGATATCCGCAGTCGCCTTGATGCCGCGAGAAAGGAACTCGCGTTCACTATCGACACCAACACGATCGATTACTGTGCCCTCCGGCAATCGCTTTGGCTTTTCTAACGCCTTGATCAGCAACTCCTCCTCAAGCCATCCCAACGCGACATCAAACGCATACTCCTCGGTGTGGCGGCGATCCGTGAGGAAGGGACGCGTTCTCAGTCGATCACGAATCAGGCGCCATGAGATAGGCGACAGCTCGTCTT